>CALMMY010000468.1 GCA_937868695.1 uncultured Comamonadaceae bacterium | reverse complement strand
GAAGGGAGCACACACATGCGTCACATGTTCCGGCGGGGCGGCCTGGCCCTGATTCTGAGCCTCAACCTTGGCCTGGCAGCCATCGCCCAGGCCGCACCACCTGCCCAGCCACCGCGCTGGGTGTTGGCCGACGATGTGCGGGTGCGCACCGGCCCCAGCCCGCAGCACCGAACGGTGGGCACACTGGCACGCGGGGCCGAGCTGGTTCTCAAATCCCCCACAGAGACCGACGGCTTTTGCCTGATCGAAGGGGACGGTCTGTATGGCTACGTGTCCTGCCAGTTTCTCAGCGCACAGCCCATCGCCCGCGCCAGGGCTGGCGAAAACGGCGTGAGCGCCAGCCAGCGCTGGGTCAGTGGCCAGGGCGTGACCTTGCGCGAAGCGCCCGGCCCCAACGCCCCAGCTTTGGGGCGGCTGGCGCTCAACACCCCCGTCACCCTGCTGAACGCGCAGAGCGCCGACGGCTACTGTGAAGTGCAGCCCGCCACCGGCCCCAGCGGCCACACTGCCTGCCGCTACCTGGCCACCACCCCCGTGGTGCTGGCCCAGGTGCGCAGCGAAGATCCCGAACGCGCGTTCTGGCTGGAGCCCAGTTGGAGTGCGCTGGAGCGCTATGCGGAGCACCTGAAGCAACGCCAGCCCCAGGTGCCTCCCCAGGGGCCGTGGCCCCGCGACGAAGCCCTGGAGCGCATGAAGGCCCACCTCGCCCTGGGCCTCAAAGGCCCGCCGCCCGAGCCGTATGCCGACTGGGTCACCCTCAAACGCAAGGCCACGCAGCCTGATGCACGCACGCAGCAAGTGGCCAACGAACTGCAGAACGCCATCGGCATCTGGGGGCCGTTGCACGATGCCATTTCAGCCGACGGCGGTGCGGCGCGTGTGGTGCGCCTGGTGCGTGCGCTGGAGTTTCCGGGCGTGCGCCCGTCGCTGTTCCGCTCCGAGGCCGATGTGGCTCCGCCAGGCGTGAACGCCGAGCAGGCCAGTGGCCGCTTCGGCACTGTATTCCGGCAACTGGTCACGCCACGGCCCCGCCCCAAGGCGGGCGCGGAGGAGGGCAGCACACCGGGGCTGTACGACATGCTGGCACGCACCCAGGTGCTGGTCAAACCCATTCAGCGCGTGCAGCTGATGCGCGACGGGCGGCTGCGCACCGAACCCAGCCTGCTGCGCAGCACCGAAACCCTGTGGCGCGATGTGGACGAGCCCATGTGCGAAGGCTGGGTGCCCGGCTTTGCCGTTGGCGATGCCGATGCGGCCATCTGGCGCTACTTCGGTGAGGAGGCGGCTTCCATGTCCAGGCAGGCCGGACAGGCCAGGCCCGGCGGTGGGGTGTTTGCGTTCTACACCCCCCTCAGCCTGCCCGCAGGCCCGGCCAGCCGCACCGAAACCCAGGTCAACCTCAGCCGCAATGACACCGGCTTTGTGCGCGGTACCCATCTGCTGTACGACCTGGACGGCGATGGCATCCCCGATCTGGCCGTGTGGGAAGGCCAGGGCCTGGGGCCGGGCCACCTCGGTGACCCGACCACCACCGACGACCGCTGGTACCGCCTGGCCCTGGTCAACATCGACGGAGCCTGGAAGGTGCTGGGCAGCGATGTGTTCGGCTATGGTTGCGGTTGCTGATATTTTTAAATAAAAAATGGTTATTTGAGATTGTTGGTAAAGCGTTAGCAGCTATTGAATTAAAGGGGATATTTGAACTATGGAAGCCCACAAAATCCCCACCGAAGCCCAGTGTCGCGAGCTGATTGACAGCATGCTGGGCATGATGAAAACAACGCCGCCGCCGGGTGACCACGATTGGGCATCGGCCCAGGTGCTGATCGCGAAGGTGGAGGCGATGGTCCGTGACAACCGGCAGCGCGGTGTCAGTGAGTGCGACACCTGGGCGGCTTTCACCAAGATGCTGGTTAACCAGTGAATGTCTGTGAAACCAGATCGGAGTCCGTGTCCATCCTGCCGCAGCGGGGTGTGTGGTGACAATAGGCGGCTTTCTGTGTCCACCCATCGCGTCTGCCTCCCATGAAAATCATCAAGCTCAAATCCGGCAAAGAAAAGTCCTTGCTGCGCCGCCACCCCTGGGTGTTTGACGGTGCCATTGCCAAAGGCGGCGGCGATCCCGGCGAAACCGTGCGCATCGAGAGCGAGCAAGGCCAGTTTCTGGCCTGGGGGGCGGTGTCGCCCACCTCCAAAATCCGGGTGCGGGTGTGGAGCTGGGATGAGAAGCAGCGCATCGATGCTGCATTTTTAAAAGCACTGATCGCCACATCCTTAAGCACAAGAAGGCTGTTCAACATTCAGAGCAATGGCGTGCGCCTGGTGCATGGCGAGTCCGATGGCCTGCCGGGCCTGGTGGTGGATCAGTACGGCGACACGCTGGTGGCCCAGTTTCTGAGCTGCGGTACCGAACGCTGGAAGCAAGTGATTGCCGATGCGCTGCTGGAGCTGACCGGCCTGACCCGCCTGTACGAGCGCTCCGATGCCAGCGTGCGCGACCTGGAGGGCTTGCCCCGCGTGGCGGGCTGGCTGCGTGGTGGTGGCTCCACCGCCGTGGTGCTGCAAGAGCACAGCTGGCAGCTGGCGCTGGATGTGGCCGAGGGCCACAAGACCGGCTTCTACCTGGACCAGCGCGACAACCGGCAGGCGTTTTTCGAGGCCGCCCGGCATGGCCAGTGGCAGCAGGTGCTCAACTGCTTTTGCTACACCGGCGGCTTCACGGTGGCGGCGCTGGCGGGCATGCGGGCTGCCGGAATGGGCGGGGCAGGGGGGCATGTCACGTCCATCGACTCGTCCGGCCCCGCGCTGGAAAAAGGCCGGGCCAATGTGGCGCTCAACGGTTTCGATGCCACGCAGACCACCTGGCTGGATGCCGATGTGAATGCCAGCCTGCGCGCCTTTGACCGCGAGGGCCGCCGCTTCGATGCCATCGTGCTCGATCCGCCCAAGCTCGCTCCCACGGCAGCGCATGCCGAGCGGGCCGCGCGTGCCTACAAGGACATCAACCGCCTGGGCTTCAAGCTGCTCAATCCCGGCGGCATGCTGTTCACCTACTCGTGCTCGGGCGGCATCGGGGTGGAGCTGTTCCAGAAAATCGTGGCCTCGGCAGCGCTGGAAGCCGGGGTGGATGCGGTCATCACCCACCGCCTGGGCGGCGCGCCCGACCACCCGGTGGGCCTGCCTTTCCCCGAGGGCGAATACCTGAAAGGGCTGGTCGTGGTGGCCCGCCCACGCGCCTGACCCATTTGCACTACACTTGCGCGCCTTCAAAAACCAGCCCGTTGTTGCAACTGAGTTGCAGGAGAACCTTGTATGGCCCTCATTCCCGCCACCATCCTGACCGGCTTTCTGGGTTCAGGCAAAACCACGCTCTTGAAGCGCGTGCTGACCGAAGCGCACGGCCAGAAGATTGCCGTGATCGAGAACGAGTTCGGCGAAGAGAACATCGACAACGACATCCTGGTGTCCGACACCGAGGAAAACATCATCCAGATGAGCAACGGCTGCGTGTGCTGCACCATCCGTGAAGACCTGCGTGCCACGCTGCAACTGCTGGCCGCCAAAAAGCGCAAGGGCTTGCTCAACTTCGAGCGCGTCATCATCGAAACCACCGGCCTGGCCGACCCCGGCCCGGTGGCGCAAACCTTCTTCATGGACGACGAGGTGGCCGAGAGCTACCTGCTGGATGCCATCGTCACGCTGGTGGATGCCAAGCATGCCCAGCAACAACTGAATGACCGCCAGGAAGCCCGCCGCCAGGTGGGGTTTGCCGACCAGATATTTATCAGCAAGTCAGAGCTGGTCAGCCCCGAAGAACTCGATGCCCTGACCCACCGCCTCAAGCACATGAACCCCCGTGCGCCCATTCAGACCGCGCATTTCGGCGAAGTACCGCTGGCCAAGGTGCTGGATCTCAAAGGCTTCAACCTGAATGCCAAGCTGGACATCGACCCCGATTTCCTGACCGAAGACGACCACGGTCACGATCACCACGACCATGCGCATGGCGAGCATTGCAACCATCCCTCGCACCAGCATGAGCACGGGGAGGCGCACGGCCACCACCACCATCACGACGATGACGTGAAAAGCTTTGTCTACCGCGCCACCCGGCCCTTCAGCCCAGCCAAGCTGGAAGATTTTCTGGGTGCCATCGTCAATGTGTACGGCCCGCGCATGTTGCGCTACAAGGGTGTGCTGAACATGGCTGGCACCGAGCGCAAGGTCATCTTCCAGGGCGTGCATCAGTTGATGGGCAGCGACCTGGGGCCGTTGTGGAAACCCGACGAACCCCGCATCAGCAAGATGGTATTCATTGGCATTGACCTGCCACGCGACATTCTGGTGCAGGGCTTGGACCAGTGCCTGACATAATGCGGCGCTTCTTTCACTGACCTGGGTGCATCCCATGCTGTTTGTCTCCTTATTGCGTGGTTTCGGACTGTTTCCTGGTCGGTCGGCTTCGCCGCAGCCTGTGGAAGAAACTGCCTTGTTGCAAGCTCAGTCCCCGGCCGAGAAAACCCTGGTTCACCAGGAGCGCCTATCCAGCACCGAACCCACCTCAAGGAGAGAGACATTGAAAAAAAACGCGGATAAGGCAACCAAACCTACCCAACCCAAGGCGGCTGTGTCCAAAGGGGCTGTTGTGGCAGAGGCACCTTCTGTACAGGGTGCAGCTGAGAAAGCGGTGGCTGTCAAAAAAGCAACCAAGGCGAAACCGCCATCCTTGCCTCTTGCCCAGCCTGAACCTGCACCAACTGTGGCAGTCAAGAAACCGGCCAAAACAGCGGCAACGACCAAAAAAACAGCGACAGTCAAAACAGAGCCCGTGCTGGCGGTGCCATCTCCGGCCCCTGTGGCATCGGTTCCAGCCGCGCCCTTGGCGGTGGCTCCGGCTAAAAGGGGGCGGCGCGCAGCGGCTCAGCCTGTACCCACACCCCAGCCCGAACCCAGCCATTCTCCCGATGCTGCCAAGGCCACTTTTTCTCATTTCCCTGAACGTGTCATGAATTTTCCCGTGCATTCCCCGGCCCGCAAAGACCCCCAACTGGCCAACAATTGGAAAAACAAACCTGTTGAACTGCTGACGGATGCAGAAGTTTTGTCCATGCCGGACGATGAATACATGAACGACACCCAGACGGCTTTTTTCCGTCACAAGCTGGTGCGTTTGAAAAAAGAAATCCTCAGCAATGCCGGCGAAACCACCGAGCACCTGCGTGAGGACACCGTGGTGGTGCCCGATCCGGCTGATCGCGCCACCATTGAAGAAGAGCATGCGCTGGAACTGCGCACACGGGATCGTGAGCGCAAGTTGCTCAAAAAGATCGAGCAATCCATTGCCCGGATCGATGCGGGTGACTATGGTTACTGCGACGAGACTGGCGAGCCCATTGGCGTAGGTCGTCTGATTGCCCGGCCCACCGCCAGCTTGTCGCTGGAAGCGCAACAGCGCCGTGAACTTAAGCAGAAAATGTTCGGAGATTGAACTTTTATCTGGTTTGTAAAGCCTGAACTGGGCTGCATGTTTTAACCTTGGCTTCTTTTGACTCCCACGCTCATTTCATGTCCAAAGATTCGCCCACCGTTCCGGCTGGCTTGCTTTCCAAGGTAGCCAGGTTTGTGCGCAATCCTGCAACCAATTGGGGTGACCTGGATGGTTTGTCAGAGGGGCGTGACGAGGTTCACAGCAAGCAGGCGCTTCAAGAAATGATTGAGCGCAAGCGCCGGAACGATTTTGTGCGCAAGCGTGAGTTTGAGATGCTGCGCAAGCTGCGCAGCAAACCACAGGCTGTGGATCAGGGTTATGGTGGTCGGCCATCGTTTTTTCAAAGCAGTTTTTCTTCCAAACCGGACGACCGGGCAGGAACGCTGAAGAAGATCAACGAAATTGAAGCCCAGATGTCCATGCACTGGTGGAAGAGTCGGCATGCAGACAGCCGGGATCTCCAGACCACACTGCCACCCGAAGTCAGCCAAACATTGCGCCAAGGCCGCAAGCCCACCGCCCCGCCATCCACCGCAGTCGCCAGCAGCGTGGGCGCGGCCAACCCGTTGACCATGAATCCACAGGATGCGGCCTTCGCCAAGACTGAGGCCGATGCAGGGGCTCAGAAAAAGGCTGGCGAGGCCGTGTCGGCGAAGTTGCAGCCCACAGCGCAGCGTGAAAATGAAGAACAGCCTGAAAGCTCGGGTTTTTCGTCCTCCAACCTGTTTGTGCTTGATGCCCAGGAGCTGGCACTCAATCCTGAAATTGAAGAGGCCTCGATCCGGTTTGCCAGTGGCGATGACGCGGCAACCGAGCAAGGTTTGCTGGAAACACTCAAAAGCCGAGCCGGTGGTGGCTCCCTGGATGAGTGGATGACCCTGTTTGACTTCTACCGCGCCACGGGCCAGGTGCATGTGTTTGACAGCAAGGCCATTGATTTTGCCAGTCAATTTTCCCGGTCGGCACCCCAGTGGTTTTCGATACCCGAGGCCGTGGCTGAGCGGATGAACAAAACAGCCATTCCCAGCAGCCAGCTGGATCGTGCCACATGGGTCGCCGATGCCGATTTGGATGCGCATGCCATTTTGTTGCTGACCAAGGCGCTGGAGCGCAGCCCCCAGCCTTGGGTGTTGGATTGGTCGGGTTTGCGCACCATCTTGCCCGCTGCTATCGATCCGTTGTTCAAACTGATGAGCACATGGGCTGAATCCGATGTGGATATCCGGTTTCTGGGCGAAAAGAATCTGCGAGATGTGTTGCAGGGCATGACTGTATCCGGGGATCACAGTGTTGATCAGCGTGTGTGGAACTTGCGCCTTGCGTTTCTCCGTGTCATGGACATGGGCGACGAGTTCGAGCTGGCCGCACTGGATTTCTGCATTACTTACGAGCTGTCCCCACCCAGCTGGGCATCGCCCCGCTGCCGGTTCAAGTCTTTGCAGACCGGTGGCCGGAGCGCCCCTGGCGGTTCTGCCCGAAACACGCAGTTTGCCGTCACACAATTTGCCGACAGCGTACCTCCCGATCAGGGGCCTGCGTCGTTGTCCGGCTTCAGTGCAGCGGGTGCAGACAGCATGATGTCTGGCTTTTCACTGCAGCCAGCCGAAAATGCCATGCAGCTTGAATTATTGGGTGAACTCATTGGCGATCCGCAGGCCGAACTGGCCAGACTGGATGAGCAGATTGCACAGCTGTCCATGTCCATGTGTGATATTTCGTGCCGCTACCTCATTCGGGTTGATTTTTCAGCAGCAGGAAGCATCTTGAATTGGGTTTCAGCGCACCAAGCGGCGGGTCGTTCCATTCGTTTTGTGAATGTCCCCCGGCTTGTGGCCACATTTTTCCATGTCATCGGCATCACCGAATATGCCCAGGTTCTGACTTCAGAAAACTGAAGTTTGACCCGCCATTTTTTCTCATCACCTCATGGAATCATTTCACGGAACCACCATCGTCTGCGTACGGCGAAAAACCCCATTGGGCGACCAGGTTGCCATTGGCGGCGATGGTCAGGTCACGCTGGGCCACATTGTGGTCAAGGGCACGGCCCGCAAGGTGCGCAAACTGCACCGCGATCAGGTGTTGGCCGGTTTTGCCGGGGCCACTGCCGATGCATTCACGTTGTTTGAGCGGTTTGAAGCCAAGTTGGAAAAGCACCAGGGCAATCTGGTGCGTTCGGCCATTGAGCTGACGCGCGACTGGCGTACCGACCGTGTGTTGCGCCGCCTGGAGGCCATGCTGGCTGTGGCCGATCGCACCGCTTCGCTCATCATTACGGGCAACGGTGATGTTCTGGAGCCCGAACACGGCATTGTGGCCATCGGCTCCGGAGGGGCCTATGCACAGGCCGCCGCCAAGGCTCTCATTGACCACACCGATCTGAGTGCCGAACAGGTGGTGCGCAAAAGCCTGGCCATCGCTGGCGAACTGTGTATTTACACCAACATGCACCACACGGTAGAAGTGCTGAATCCATGAGTCAACTGACCCCCCAGGATATCGTGGCCGAGCTGGATCGGCACATCGTTGGCCAGCCCGCAGCCAAGCGTGCGGTCGCCATTGCGTTGCGCAACCGCTGGCGCAGGCAGCAGGTGCCTGGCACGCTGCGCACCGAAATCACGCCTAAAAATATCCTCATGATTGGCCCCACAGGTGTGGGCAAAACGGAGATTGCCCGCCGCCTGGCCAAGCTGGCCGATGCACCCTTCATCAAGGTAGAGGCCACCAAGTTCACCGAAGTGGGCTATGTTGGCAAGGATGTGGACACCATCATCCGTGATCTGGTGGAAATGGCCGTGAAGCAAACCAGGGAAGCTGCCGTGGTCAGCCAGCGCAGCCGCGCTGCCGATGCCGCCGAAGACCGCATTCTGGACGTGCTGCTGCCTCCGCCACGCACCGATGTGGGTTTCACGGCCTCCTCCGTGCATTCACCAACGCCCGACAGCACGGCGCGACAGGTGTTTCGCAAAAAATTGCGCGAAGGCTCGTTGAACGACAAGGAAATCGACATTGATCTGCCCGATGCCAAACCCCAGCTTGAAATCATGGGGCCGGCAGGCATGGAGGAGATGGCCGAACAGCTCAAGGGCATGTTCTCCCACATCGGGCAGGGTAAGCGCAAAACCCGGCGGGTGACCATTGCCGAGGCGCTGAGACTGGTGACCGATGAAGAGGCGGCCAAACTGGTCAACGAAGACGACATCAGGCAGCAGGCTCTGGCCAATGCCGAGCAGAACGGGATTGTGTTTCTGGATGAAATCGACAAGGTGACCTCACGCAGCGAGGGCAGCGGGGCCGAGGTGTCGCGCCAGGGTGTGCAGCGCGATCTGCTGCCATTGGTGGAGGGCACCACGGTGTCCACCAAGTACGGCATGGTCAAGACCGATCACATCCTGTTCATTGCAAGCGGAGCCTTTCACCTGTCCAAGCCCAGCGACCTGATTCCGGAGTTGCAGGGGCGGTTCCCTATCCGGGTGGAGTTGCAATCGCTGTCGGTGGCCGACTTTGAGGCCATCCTGACGCAGACGCACGCCAGTCTGGTCAAGCAATACGAGGCCTTGCTGGCCACCGAAGGTGTGAAGCTGGAGTTCACACCAGAAGCCATACACCGCCTGGCGCAGTTGGCGTTCGATGTGAACGAGCGCACCGAAAACATCGGTGCCCGGCGTTTGGCCACGGTCATGGAGCGCCTGTTGGATGAGGTGAGCTTCGATGCAGTGAGCCTGGCAGGACAGACCGTTGCCATCGATGCTGCTTATGTGAACCAACGGTTGTCTGAGCTGAGCAAAGACGAAGACCTGTCCCGATTCATTCTGTGACCTGCCTGGCACGCCGGTAGCCGCCACCGCTCCAGGTGGTTTGGGCGCGGTGAATTCACCACAAAAACCATTCGGCTTCTGAAATAAGTCATTCATCGGCTTCTCTTTTGAGGGTGCCCGGTGCTGTCAAACGTTTCTGCTAAAGTGGGAGATTGTGTGTTTTTGTGGTTTATTGTGGTGTTCTGGGGTGAATTTTGGTGTTTCAAGGTGCTTCAAGTCTCAGTCTCGATGCCAAAGGTCGGCTTTCCTTGCCGACCAGGTACCGCGATGCGCTCAGCACTCTGGCTGCCAATCAACTGACCCTGACCAAGCATCCCCACGGCTGTCTGATGGTGTTTCCTCGCCCTGAGTGGGATCGGTTTCGCGATCGCATTGCCGCCTTGCCCATGCAGGCGCAGTGGTGGAAGCGCATCTTTCTCGGCAATGCAATGGATGTGGACATGGATGGACAGGGGCGTGTGCTCGTTTCTCCCGAACTCCGTTCCGCCGCAGGTTTGCAGAAAGAGGCCCTGTTGTTGGGGATGGGCGGTTTTTTCGAGTTGTGGGATGCCGCCACTTACGCAGCGCACGAAGCCGAGGCCATGAAAGGCCCGGTTCCCGATGTGTTCAAGGATTTTTCTTTTTAAGGTGACCAGTGCAAGACGTGTTGCTTCACAACACCGTCATGCTGAACGAAGCGGTCGATGCCCTTGCTGTTCAGCCCGATGGTCATTACATCGATGCCACGTTTGGCCGGGGAGGGCATTCCCGGCTTGTCCTGTCACGCCTCGGTGCGGGTGGCTTGCTGACGGTATTCGACAAAGATCCGCTGGCCATTGCCGAGGCCCAGTCGCTCGGCGATGCGCGGGTCAGCATCCGGCACGAGGGGTTCGCCCACCTGTCTGATTTGCCCGCAGCCAGTGCCGATGGTCTGCTGATGGATTTGGGTGTCAGCTCACCGCAGATTGACGACCCGCAACGGGGGTTTTCGTTTCGCAACGACGGCCCGCTTGATATGCGCATGGATCCCACTCGGGGTCAGAGCGTGGCCCAGTGGTTGGCCACGGCGGACGTGCCCACCATCACGGAGGTGATCCGCAGCTACGGTGAGGATCGGTTCGCGCCCGGCATCGCGAGGGCCATTGAACGCTGGCGCAATGAGCATGGTCCGCTGCAAACCACAGCCCAGCTGGCCGAGTTGGTGGCCCACACCGTTAAAAGCCGCGAGCCTGGCAAAGACCCGGCCACCCGCACGTTTCAGGCTTTCCGCATTTTCATCAACGCGGAGCTGGATGAGCTGGCCCAGGCGCTGGAGGCATCGCTGACGGTATTGCGTCCAGGCGGGCGGCTGGTTGTCATCAGCTTTCACTCACTGGAAGACCGCATCGTCAAGCAGTTCATGGCCAAGCACGCCCGTGAAGTGGTGGACCGCCGTGTGCCGTTTGCAGCGCCTGCCCAACTGCGCCTGACCCTGCTCGGGCGTGTCATGCCCAGCGCGGCTGAGGTGCAAGCCAATCCGCGCGCCCGCAGCGCCGTCATGCGGGTGGCCGAGCGCACCTCCGTGCCTGTCTGATCAAGTTTTACCCATGTCGCGACTCAATCTCATTGGGCTGATGGCCGTCATGCTGAGTGCGTTTTACTTGGTACACACCCAGTACGAGTCGCGTCGTCTGTACACCCAGCTTGATCGCGCACATGCGCAGGCCAAGCGCCTGGATGCCGAGCATGAGCAGCTGGTGCTGGAGAAGCGTGCCCAGGCCACATCGGCCCGTGTGCAGCACATCGCCATCAGCCAGTTGAACATGCGTGCGGCCAATCCGGCCATCACTTATTTTGTGACGGCAGATGCCAACCAGACACGGATGACCGATTCCCGTGAGGCAAGCCAGCCCGAGCCTGACTACCGGCCTCAATCGGTTGAGGCTCCGGTGCGGCGTGGAGCCCCTCGCCCATGACCCGCAGCATCGCCTACCACGCCAGCCCTTTGCTGGCCAGCAAAACGCCCGTGTGGCGCAGCAAGTTCATTGTGGGCGTGCTGGGTTTCGCATTCCTGGGGCTGGCGGGGCGGGCAGCCTACGTGCAGGTTTTTGGCAATGAGTTTTTTCAGCGCCAGGGCGAGGTGCGGTATGCCCGTACCTTGGAACTGCCGGCCAACCGGGGCCGGATTCTGGATCGAAATGGGCTGATCCTGGCATCAAGCGTGGCAGCCCAAAGCATCTGGGCCATTCCGGACGACGTGGACAAAGACGATCCCAATTTGCCCAAACTGGCCAAGCTGCTCGAACTGAAGCTGGCCGACCTCAAGCGCACTTTGTCCAATGAAGACAAAAATTTTGTGTGGGTCAAGCGCCAGGTGGATGAATCGGTGGCCAAAGAAGTGGCGGCCTTGAAGATCAAAGGCATCTACCAGCGCAAGGATTACAAGCGCCAGTACCCCGAGGGTGAAGCGGCTGCCCATGTGGTGGGTTTCACCAATGTCGAAGACATTGGCCAGGAAGGGGTGGAGCTGACGTTCAACAAGAACTTGTCGGGTGTGGCCGGATCGCGTCGGGTCATCAAAGACCGGCTGGGACGGGTGGTTGAAGATGTGCGCGAGGCCATTCCTCCGCAAGATGGGCCTGATTTGCACTTGTCCATTGACAGCAAGGTGCAGTTTTTTGCGTTCCAGAAGTTGCGGGAAGCGGTGCAGCAGCACAAGGCCAAGGCGGGCAGCGTGGTGGTGATCGATGTTCAGACGGGCGAGGTGCTGGCGCTGGCCAACTATCCCACCTACAACCCCAACCGCCGAGACAATCTCAGTGGTGAGCAGTTGCGCAACCGCGCCTTGACCGACACGTTTGAGCCGGGTTCCACCATGAAGCCCATCACGGTGGCGATGGCGCTGGAGGCTGGCCGCGTGACACCGCACACGGTCATCGATACCAGCCCCGGCCGTTTCACGATGGGCGGCTTCACCATCAGCGATACCCACAACTACGGGGCGCTGACGGTGGAGGGGGTGATACAGAAATCGAGCAACGTGGGGTCGTTGAAAATTGCACAGCGCATGAGCCCGCAGGAAATGTGGGAAACCTATGCGGCTTTGGGTTACGGCCAAAAACCCAAGATTGATTTTCCGGGGGCGGTGGCCGGTCGGGTACGGCCCTGGAAAAGCTGGCGGCCCATTGAGCAAGCCACCATGTCGTACGGTTATGGTCTGTCGGCATCGCTGTTTCAGATGGTGCATTCATACACCGCATTTGCGCGGGACGGTGAAATTGTGCCGGTCAGCATGCTCAAGCGCACCGAGCCTGTGGTTGGCCGCCGCGTGTTCTCTGCCCAGACCGCCCAGTCCATTCGCAAAATGCTGCAAATGGCGGCGGGCCCCGGTGGCACCGGCCAGAAAGCCCAGACAGTCGGGTATTCGGTCGGCGGCAAATCGGGCACAGCCCACAAGCAGGTGGGCAAAGGCTACGCCAGCAACCGCTATCGCTCCTGGTTCACGGGCATGGCACCCATAGACCGGCCCCGCATTGCCGTGGGCGTGATGCTGGATGAGCCCAGCAACGGCCAGTATTTCGGTGGTTTGGTGGCTGCGCCCGTGTTCAGCGAAACCGTGCAGCAGACCTTGCGCATTCTGGGGGCGACACCGGACATGGGTGCCAAGCCGCAGATCGTGATTGAAGCCGCCGAGGAGTCTTTCTGATGACTGCGCAATCTTGTTTTGCCCCGATGCCGGGCCGTGTGCTGCAACTGTCTTCGGTGGACGAGGCGCTGGCCTGGCTGAAAGCGGTGGGCGTGCGCTCTTTGCAGTGTGACAGCCGCCGTGTACAGCCCGGTGATGCTTTCATCGCCTGGCCCGGTTTGGCCACCGATGGGCGGCGTTATGTGCTGCCTGCCCTTCAAGCCGGTGCGTGTGCCTGTCTCGTGGAGGCCGATGGCTTGCTGGAGGGCGGATGGCCCGCTCAATGGGCATCGGGCCTGCCGGGTGACGGTGTGCCGCTGGTGGCCGCCTTGTCGGGCCTGAAGGCCGCCACAGGCATGCTGGCATCGGCGTTTTTCAACCAACCCAGCCGCGATGTGGCGGTGGTGGCCATCACGGGCACCAACGGCAAAACGTCCACTGCATGGTGGCTGGCGCAGGCATTGGCCGCTGCCGGGTGGCCATGTGGCGTGGTGGGTACGCTGGGCGTGGGCTTACCCGGCCCGGCCAGCCGCGCCTTGGCGCACATGCACCCCACCGGGCTGACCACCCCCGACCCCGTAACCTTGCAAACCAGCCTGCGCCAGTGGGCCAATGCGGGCGTGCGGGCTTGTGCCATCGAAGCCTCTTCCATCGGTCTGGTTGAGCACCGCTTGCACGGCACCGAGGTGCGTGTGGCCGTGTTCACCAATTTCACCCAGGATCACCTGGACTTCCACGGCAGCATGGCCAGCTATTGGGCGGCCAAGCGTGCGCTGTTCGACTGGCCCGGTCTGCAGGCGGCGGTGGTGAATGTGGACGATCCACAAGGCCGTGCGCTTGCCAAGGATTTGGAGCAACGCCCCGGATTTGTGCTGTGGACAGTCAGTCTGCATTCCCTGGATGGCGACCCCGTGTCCGGCGGGGCGCAGACTGGTCGCGCCACATCCTCGCACCTGTGCGTGCGCCAACGGCAAGTCACGCCTTGGGGCATGCGCCTGGTGGTGGCGGAGGGTGTACACACCGCCATGCTGGATGTGCCCTTGGTGGGCGACTACAACGCAGCCAACCTGCTGGGTGTGCTGGCCAGCATGCGCGCCTTGGGTTGGAGCTTGCAGGATGCGGCCACAGCATGTGGCCAGATTGGTGCCGTGCCTGGGCGCATGGAGCAAGTCAACCGCCTGCTGATGCCGACCACCGAGGGTGGCCGCGAGCAAAGTGGCGCACCCATGCCCGCCTTGCCGCTGGTGCTGGTGGACTATGCCCACACCCCTGATGCGTTAGAAAAAGCCCTGCAAGCCTTGCAGCCTCTGGCCTCTGCACGCGGCGGGCAGCTGCATGCGGTGGTGGGCTGTGGCGGTGACCGCGATGCCACCAAACGCCCGTTGATGGCCGCTGCTGCCGAGTCCTGCGCGAGCCACCTGTGCCTGACCAGCGACAACCCCCGCAGCGAAAACCCGCTGGCCATTCTGGCACAGATGCAGGCCGGGCTGACCCAGCCGGATCTGGCCCGCGTGGAGCCTGACCGGTCACGTGCCATTGCCGACCAGATTGCACTGGCCGATGTGGCCGATGTGGTGCTGATTGCAGGCAAAGGCCATGAAACCACCCAGGAAGTGGCCGGTGTGAAGCACCCGTTTTCCGACCAGGCCCATGCCCTGGCCGCCCTGCAAGCGCGGATGAGTCAGGTGCGCGCCGAGCAAGCAGGCCGCTGATTTTTTAAACAGAACAGAACATTTATTCGGCATGAACAGCCCTTCTTTACACACCCTGTTGCCGCGCCTGACCGGTGCGCAAGCCGTGGGTGCGCCTTCGGGCCACATGCTCCGAGTCCACACCGACAGCCGCAGCCTGCGCCCTGGCGACCTGTTTGTGGCTTTGCGGGGCGATGCATTCGATGCCCACCATTTTTTGCCCCAGGCCGCTGCGGCTGGCGCGGTGGCTGCGGTGGCCGAGCAAGGCCTGGCCGAGGCCGGGCTGCCCGGCGTGCAAGTGCCCGACAGCCGCCGTGCGCTGGGCGAACTGGCCACCCTGTGGCGTGCCCAGTTCAGCCTGCCGCTGATTGCCGTGACTGGCAGCAACGGCAAGACCACCGTCACCCAGATGCTGGCCAGCATTTTGCGTGCTGCTGTGGGCGGGCAGGGTGAAGATGCCCTGGCCACCCAGGGCAACCTGAACAACGACATTGGCGTGCCACTGACCCTGCTGCGCCTGCAGCCACACCACAGACTGGCGGTGGTGGAGCTGGGCATGAACCACCCCGGCGAAATTGAAGGGCTGGCGGCCATGGCCCAGCCCACGGTGGCTTTGGTCAACAACGCCCAGCGCGAGCACCAGGAGTTCATGGGCACCGTCGAAGCCGTGGCCCATGAAAATGGCGCGGCCATCGCCGCCTTGCCCGCCGATGGCGTGGCCGTGTTCCCCAGTGACGATGCCCACACCTCCGTATGGCGGGCACAGGCCGCCGGGCGACGCACCCTCACCTTCAGCGACACCGATGCCGCCGCCGATGTCCGGGGCCATGCCCGTTGGCAGGGCCTGGGCTGGCAGATGGCGCTGCACACCCCGGTGGGCGAGGCCTCCTGCCAGCTGAATGTGGCGGGCCGCCACAACGTACGCAACGCGCTGGCCGCCTGTGCCTGCGCGTTGGCGGCGGGCGTGCCCCTGTCTGCCGTGGTGCAGGGGCTGGAAGTCTTCCGGGCTGTGCAGGGGCGCTCCCATGCTTTGGCCCTGAACTGTCCTGCCGGGTTGCTCACGGTGGTCGATGACAGCTACAACGCCAACCCCGATTCGGTGCTGGCCGCCATCGACGTGCTGGCCAGTCTGCCCACTCCCCGCACCCTGGTGCTGGGGGACATGGGCGAGGTGGGCGACCAAGCCCAGGCTTTCCACGTCGAGGTGCTGCGCCATGCGCTGGCCAGCGGACTGGACACGGTGCTGTGTACCGGCACCCACATGGCCGATGGTTTGAATGCCCTGCGTGCAGCCGATGCCGCGCTGGCCAGCCACATCACCCACACCCCTGACATGGCGGCGCTGCTGCTGCTGGCGCTGAAGGCTGCGGGCCGAGGGGGCAGTGTGCTGGTCAAGGGCTCACGCTTCATGAAGATGGAGCGTGTGGTGCAGGCATTCCAACTGGCTTGGGGCAATGTGCCTGGCCAGCAGGCCCCCCAATTTACGGGAGGCGTGCATGCTCATTAATCTGGCTCAGTGGCTGCAAGGCCTGTCGCCCGATCTGGGCTTTTTCCGGGTGTTCCAGTACCTGACCTTCCGCGCTGTGATGGGGGCCTTGACGGCTCTGCTGATCGGCCTGGCAGCGGGCCCCAGGGTCATCCGGCATCTGACGGCACTCAAAATTGGCCAGCCCATCCGGGACTACGCCATGCAAAGCCACCTGGTCAAAAGCGGCACACCCACCATGGGTGGGGTGTTGATTCTGTTGTCCATCGCCATTTCCACCCTGTTGTGGGCCGATCTGAGTAACCGGTTTGTGTGGGTTGTGCTGATTGTGACCCTGGGGTTCGGTGCCATTGGCTGGGTGGACGATTGGCGCAAAGTGGTCAACAAAGACCCTGAAGGCATGCGCTCGCGCGAAAAGTATTTCTGGCAGTCCCTCATCGGTTTGCTGTCCGCGCTGTATCTGCTGTTTGCCGTGTCGGAAAGCTCCAACCAGCGCGTGTTTGAGTTGTTCATGAGCTGGATCGCATCCGGTTTTCAGGTTGAGTTGCCGCCCACAGCGGGCCTGATGGTGCCGTTTTTCAAAGAGGTGGCGTACCCGTTGGGTGTGGTGGGCTTCGTGTGCATGACTTACCTGGTCATCGTTGGCTCCAGCAACGCAGTCAACCTGACCGATGGGCTGGATGGCCTGGCCATCATGCCGGTGGTGATGGTGGGGTCGGCGCTGGGCGTGTTTGCCTACGTCACCGGCAACGCAGTGTTCTCCCGTTACCTGCTGATTCCGCACATACCTGGGGCCGGTGAACTGATGGTGTTTTGTGCCGCCATTGCAGGTGCCGGGCTGGCTTTTCTGTGGTTCAACACCCATCCGGCCCAGGTGTTCATGGGGGATGTGGGGGCGCTGGCGCTGGGCGGTGCCTTGGGCACGGTGGCGGTGATCGTGCGCCAGGAAATTGTGCTGGCCATCATGGGGGGCATTTTCGTGGTGGAGGCCCTGTCGGTGATGCTCCAGGTCAGCTACTTCAAGTACACCCGCAAGCGGACAGGCCAGGGCAAGCGGCTCTTCAAAATGGCCCCGCTGCACCACCATTTCGAAAAGTCGGGCTGGAAGGAGACCCAGGTGGTGGTGCGCTTCTGGATCATCACCATGCTGCTGTGCCTGGTGGGTTTGTCCACCCTCAAGCTGCGCTGATGGATCAGCCTGTCCACCTGTGAACCTGTCCCGTCCAAATGCCCATGTCCGCTGAATCCCCATCTTCTGCGTCCCACCTGAACCAGGCTCCCGTGCTGGTGCTGGGCCACGGTATTTCCGGTCAGGCGATGGCGCGCTGGTGTGTGCGCCAGGGTGCCCAGGTGACCGTGGCCGACACCCGTCACCAGCCAGAGCTGATGCAGCGGTTGGCGCAAGAGCTGCAAGCCTTGGCCGCGCCAGGGCAGGTGCCACCCCAAGTGGTGTGCGCGCCGCTGGATGCCGCATTGCTGGCCAGCCAGCCGTGGGCCTGCGTGTGCAAAAGCCCCGGCCTGTCGCCCGCACAGTTGCAGCCCGTGACCGACTGGGCGCAAACCCGACCCACAGGCTGCGTACTGGGCGAGCTGGATCTGTTTGCCCAAGGGCTGAAGCACGCTTATGCCGGTGCTGGTTTTCAGCCCAAAGTGCTGGCCATCACCGGCACCAACGGCAAAACCACCACCACCTCACTCACGGGCTTGTTGCTGGAGCGGGTGGGCTGGCGCGTGGCGGTGGCAGGCAACATCGGCCCGGCCATGTTGGATGTGCTGCTGCAAGCGATGGATTTTGAGCGAAAACACGCTGAAATGCTTGCTGAGAAAGCGCAAGCAGCTACTGAAAAAGAATTGGTTGATTCAGCCTCCAGCCTGCCCCAGGCGTGGGTGCTGGAGCTGTCCAGCTTTCAGCTCGACGGCGTGCGCACCGGGCCAGACGGTTTTGAGCCCACTGCCGCCACCGTGCTCAACATCACCGAAGACCATCTTGACTGGCACGGCAGCATGGCGCATTACGCGGCGGCCAAGTTCCGGGTGTTTGGCCAACAGGGTGTGCGGGTGCTGAACCGTGAAGATGTCGCCGTCATGGCCGCCCGGCCCGAGGAGACTTTGGGCCAGTCTGCCAAAGCCAGCCAACACCGTTTGGCTGCCGCTGAGTCGGTGGTCAACCAGCCACCTGAGTGGACAAGCTTCGGCACCGACTTGCCCCAGCGCCCTGGCGACTGGGGGCTGGAGGTGGTCAACGGGATGGCCTGGCTGGTGCGCGCCCAGCCAGCCGATGAAACCCAGCGCCAACGCAAAGGCCAGCCACAGCCTGAACCAGAAAGGGTGCTGCAACGCCTGATGCCTGCCGAAGCCTTGCGCATACGGGGTCGCCACAATGCCGCCAACGCGCTGGCCGCACTGGCGCTGGCCACGGCGGCGGGTGCGCCACTGGCTCCCATGTTGCACGGCCTGCGCGAATACCGGGGCGAACGCCACCGCGTTGAATCGGTGGCGGTGCTCAACGAGGTGGAGTTTTTTGACGACAGCAAGGGCACCAATGTCGGGGCCACCTTGGCTGCCATCCGTGGCCTGGGAGCCGACAGGCGGCTGGTGATGATTCTGGGCGGGGATGGCAAGGGCCAGGATTTCTCTCCGCTGGCTGATGCCGTGCGCACCCATGTGCAGGCTGTGGTGCTGATCGGGCGCGATGCCCCGCAGCTGCGCAACGTGCTGGCCCCCACTGGCGTGCCGCTGTTCGATGCGGTTGATTTGCCCGCTGCGGTGCGCCTGGCCGCTGCCCAGGCCCAGCCGGGCGAGGCCGTGGTGCTGTCGCCCGCCTGCGCCAGCCTGGACATGTTCCGCAACTACGGCCACCGGGCCCAGGTTTTCATCGACACCGTGGCTGAGCTGGCCACCGAACAGGGTCTGACCGGGGTGGGCGAATGAGCGCCCCGTCATCCGCTTCATCCTGGCTGGGCGGCTTGCGCCAGCGTCTGGGTGGGGTGGCCCGTGCTGCCCACATTCCCTTGCCGGTGCGCACCCATGTGCGCGACAGCGTGCGCAGCGCCCCACTGGCTGTGCGCGAAGTGGGTTTTGACCAGGCGCTGCTGTGGGTCGTCATCGGCCTGATGCTCTGGAGCCTGGTGATGGTCTATTCGGCCTCGGTGGCCTTGCCCGACAACCCCAAGTTTGCCCGTTACGAGCACACCCATTTTGTATCGCGCCACGGGGTGTTCATGCTGGTCGGGTTGCTGGCCGCGTGGGGGGCTTTTCAGGTGCCCATGCAAACCTGGGAAAAAGCGGCTCCCTGGCTGTTCATGTTTGCCCTGCTGTTGCTGGTGCTGGTGCTGGTGCCCTTCATTGGCAAGGGTGTGAACGGTGCGCGTCGCTGGTTTGCCATTGGCCCTTTCAGTTTCCAGCCGTCCGAGTTGGCCAAGCTGGCGGTGTTGCTGTACGCGGCCGATTACATGGTGCGCAAGATGGATGTGAAGGAGCGGTTCTTCAAAGCCGTCTGGCCCATTGCGGCTGCCCTGCTGGTGGTGGGCATGCTGCTGCTGGCCGAGCCGGACATGGGTGCCTTCATGGTGATTGTGGTCATCGCCATGGGCATCCTGTTTTTGGGCGGGGTGAATGCCCGCATGTTTTTTGTGATGGCGGCGCTGGTGGTGGGGGCGTTTGCCTCGATTGTGGTCAGCAGTCCGTGGCGGCGCGAGCGCATTTTTGCCTACCTCGATCCTTGGAGTGAGGAGCATGCGCTGGGCAAAGGCTACCAGTTGTCGCACTCCCTGATTGCCTTCGGGCGCGGCGAGGTGTTTGGCGTGGGTCTGGGGGGCAGCGTTGAAAAACTGCACTGGCTGCCCGAGGCCCACACCGACTTTTTGCTGGCCGTGATCGGCGAAGAGCTGGGGCTGGTGGGGGTGTTGCTGGTCATCGTCATTTTCATGTGGATGACGCGGCGCATCATGATCATCGGCAGGCAGGCGATTGCGCTCGATCAGGTGTTTGCCGGTCTGGTGGCGCAAGGTGTGGGCCTGTGGGTGGGCTTTCAGGCGTTCATCAACATCGGTGTGAACCTGGGGGCTTTGCCCACCAAAGGCTTGACCTTGCCGCTGATGAGCTATGGGGGCTCGGCCATTTTGTTCAACCTGATTGCCCTGGCCATTGTGTTGCGTGTCGATGCCGAAAACCGCCAACTGATGCACGGAGGCCGCCTGTGAGCCGCCAGCCTTGCGCCCTGGTGATGGCCGGTGGGACCGGCGGACACATTTTTCCCGGACTGGCGCTGGCCGAGGCCCTGCGTGCCAAGGGCTGGCGTGTGCATTGGCTGGGTGTGCCCGGCAGCATGGAAGAGCGCCTGGTGCCGCCACGCGGCTTTGCCTTCGAGGCCGTGCAGTTTTCAGGCGTGCGCGGCAAGGGCCTGACAACCCTGGTGCAGTTGCCGGGCCGGTTGCTGCGCGCGTTCTGGCAAAGCTGGCAGGCGGTGCGACGGGTGCAGCCCGATGTGGTGATTGGCCTGGGTGGCTACGTCACGTTTCCGGGCGGCCTCATGGGTGTGCTGGCAGGCAAGCCGCTGGTGCTGCACGAGCAGAACTCGGTGGCCGGCATGGCCAACAAAGTGCTGGCCCGCGTGGCCACCCGCATCTTCAGCGCCTATCCCCATGCCTTGCCCAAGGCCGAGTGGGTGGGCAACCCTTTACGGGCCGAATTTTTGCAGCAACCTGCGCCCGCGCAACGCTTTGCAGGCCGCACCGGGCCGCTCAGGCTGCTGGTGCTTGGCGGCAGCCTCGGGGCCCAGGGGTTGAATGACGTGGTGCCCCAGGCCTTGGCACTCATGCCCGCCGATCAGCGGCCCCAGGTGCTGCACCAGAGTGGCTCTTTGCACATCGAGGCCCTGCGTGCGCTGTATGCACGCCTGGGTGTGCAAGGCCAGCTCACCCCCTTCATCGACGGCACGGCCCAGGCCATGGCCGATGCCGACTTGCTGGTGTGCCGCGCCGGGGCCAGCACCGTCACTGAAATTGCCGCCGTGGGCGCTGCCGCTGTGTTCGTGCCGTTTCCGCACGCGGTGGACGACCACCAGACCCACAATGCCCGCTTTCTGGTCGAGGCCGGTGCTGCCGTGCTGGTGCAGCAACGCGACCTGACCCCCGAAAGTCTTCAAGAAATTATCATGAAATCAGAGCGAACAATGCTTATTCAGCAAGCGCAGAGTGCCAAAAAAATGCAAAAAACAGAAGCCGTCAACCAGATGGTGGCTGCGTGTGAACAACTGGCAGGGGTTCGGGCATGAAGCACGCCATCCGTCACATCCATTTTGTGGGCATCGGTGGTGCGGGCATGAGCGGCATTGCCGAGGTGCTGCTCAACCAGGGCTACGTCATTTCAGGCAGCGATCTGGCCATGGGGGCTGCCGCCCAGCGCCTGTCTGACCTGGGGGCGCAGGTTCACATCGGCCACGATGCTGCCCACATCGAAGGGGCCGACTGCCTGGTCACCTCCACCGCCGTCAAGGCCGACAACCCCGAGGTGGTGGCCGCACACGCCAAGCTGCTGCCCGTGGTGCCCCGTGCCGTGATGCTGGCCGAGCTGATGCGCCGCCAGAAAGGCGTGGCCATTGCCGGCACGCACGGCAAAACCACCACCACCAGCCTGGTCACCAGTGTGCTGGCTGCTGGCGGGTTCGATCCCACCTTTGTGATCGGCGGGCGGCTCAACAGTGCCGGTGCCAATGCGCGGCTGGGTTCGGGCGAGTACATCGTGGTCGAGGCCGACGAGTCCGATGCTTCCTTCCTCAACCTGCTGCCCATGCTCGCCGTCGTCACCAACATCGATGCCGACCACATGGACACCTACGGGCACGACTTCAACCGCCTCAAGGCCGCGTTTGTCGAGTTCTTGCACCGCATGCCTTTTTACGGTGCAGCCCTGGTGTGTGTGGACGACGAAGCCATCCGCAGCCTGCTGCCCAGCATCGCCCGCCCCATCACCACCTACGGTTTTGCCGACGATGCCCAGGTGCAGGCCGTCAACGTGCGGGCCGTGGGCACGCAGATGCATTTCACCGCCCGCCGCCGCAACGGTATCACCCTGCCTGACCTCGACGTGGTGCTGAACCTGCCGGGCCGCCACAACGTGCTCAACGCGCTGGCCGCCATTGCCGTGGCTGTGGAGCTGGGCGTGCCCGACGAGGCGGTGCAGCGCGGTCTGGCCGAATTCAATGGTGTGGGCCGCCGCTTCCAGCGGTATGGCGAGGTGGCGGTCAAATCGGCGCACGGAGAGGGCAGCTTCACCGTGGTGGACGACTATGGCCACCACCCGGTTGAAATGGCTGCCACGCTGGCGGCGGCACGGGGAGCCTTTCCGGGGCAACGCCTGGTACTGGCCTTCCAGCCGCACCGTTACACCCGCACCCGCGACTGCTTTGAAGACTTTGTGAAGGTGATCGGCCAGGCCGATGCCGTGCTGCTGGCCGAGGTGTATGCCGCCGGAGAAGCGCCCATCGTGGCCGCCGATGGCCGCAGCCTGGCGCGTGCCTTGCGTGTGGCAGGCAAGCTGGAGCCGGTGTTCGTCGATCGGATCGGTGACATGGCCCAGGCCGTGCTGGACAATGCCCGCCCCGGCGATGTGGTGCTGTGCATGGGCGCGGGCTCCATCGGAGCCGTGGCCGGACAGATTGTGGAACTGGGTGCGTGCAGCGCACCCTGCTGAACAAAAAGGAACAGGCTCATGACTGATGTGCTGGCAAGCATGCGTGGATCGGTGACCGATGTGGCGGCCCTGGGCAAAGTGGCCGTGCTGATGGGCGGGCGCTCTGCCGAGCGCGCAATCTCGCTCATGTCCGGCCAGGGCGTGTTGCAGGCCCTGCGTTCGCAGGGGGTGGATGCCCACCCGTTCGATCCCGCCGAGCGCGACATGGGGGAGCTGCGCCGCGATGGCTTTGCCCGCTGCTTCATTGCATTGCATGGCCGCTGGGGTGAAGACGGCACGGTGCAGGGCGCACTGGAGCTGCTGGGCATTCCCTACACCGGCTCGGGCGTGCTGGCCTCCAGCGTGGCCATGGACAAGATCATGACCAAGCGCATCTGGCGTGCCGAGGGCCTGCCCACACCCGCGTGGCGCACCGTCCACAGCGAGGCCGATACTTTGGCCGCATTCGCCGAGCTGGGCAGCCCCATGATCGTCAAGCCCGCCCGCGAAGGCTCCACCCTGGGCCTGACCAAAGTGACCGACGCAGCCCAGTGCGCCCAGGCTTACGCCCTGGCTGCCCGGCACGACCCCGAGGTGCTGTGCGAGCAGTTTGTGTCCGGTGATGAGGTGACCTGCCCTGTGCTGGGCGAAGACCGCAGCGCCGTGGCCCTGCCCACCATCCGCATCGTGGCACCCCAGGGCAACTACGACTACCAGCACAAATATTTCACCGACGACACCCAGTACCTGGTGCCCTGCGGCCTGCCCGAAGGCGAGGAAGCCGCCATCAATGCGCTGGTGCTCAAGGCCTACCGCACCCTGGGTTGCCGGGGCTGGGCGCGGGCCGACGTGATGATCGATGGCCGCACCCGCCAGCCCTGGCTGCTGGAAATCAACACCGCCCCCGGCATGACCGGGCACTCGCTGGTGCCCATGTCGGCACGGGCTGCGGGTATTTCCTATGAAGCCCTCTGCCTGGGTTTGCTGCAATCGGCCAGCCTGGATGCCACAGCCCCCGACAACCCTCCCCACGCTGAGTGACCGTTTTCATGGCCAATCCCACCTCTGTGGACACCTTGCTGCCCGTTGATGTCCGACTCATGATGCTGCTGACCAGCGTCCTGGGCTGGACAGCGGTGGCCTTGGTGCTGCTGGCTGTGGGCACTTGGGCGGTGCGTCACCCTGTCTGGACAGTGCACACGCTGGAGGTGCATGGAGACTTGCAGCACCAGAGTGAGGAGGTGTTCCGCACCCACATCCAGGATCGCCTGCACGGCAGCTTTCTCACCATCGATTTGAACGAGGTCAAGGCGGTTTTCGAAACCGTGCCCTGGGTGCGCAAGGCGGTGGTGAAGCGGGCATTTCCCAACCGCATCCGCGTCACGCTGGAGGAGCACCAGGCTGTGGCTTTCTGGGATCAGGGGGGCGACCTCAGCCTGATCAACCGCCAGGGCGAGGTGTTCGATGCCAATGCCGAGAATGAAAACACAGAAGCCTTGCCCGAGCTGGCGGGGCCAGCGGGTCAGACCGCCCGAGTCAAGGCCTTGTATGAGCTTCTGGTTCCCGAGCTGGCGGTGCTGGATCGCGAGTTGCAGCGCCTGGAGTTGACCGCCCAGGGCAGTTGGCGTGCCACACTCGACAACGGTGCCGATTTGGAGCTCGGGCGCGGGGAACCTCCGGACGTTCTGGCCAGGGTCAGGCTGTTTTCCTCCACCATCGGTCAGGTGACCCGTCAGCACGCCGGTCGCGATTTGGAGACTGCCGATTTGCGCTACCCGGCGGCCTATGCCTTGAAACTGCGTGGGGTGGCCACTCTGGAGCCCGGTCAGCTGCCAGCCAGTGCAATCCGCAGGCATTGAGCCGCCCGCCCATCCTGTCTTAAACACACAAAAACCGACAACACAAGCATCATGGCCAAGGAATACAAAGATCTGGTGGTGGGACTCGACATCGGCACGTCGAAGATCATGGTGGTGGTCGCTGAAGTCACCACCGAAGGCCAACTCAAACTCGCCGGTCTGGGAGTTGCGCCCAGCAACGGACTCAAGCGCGGCGTGGTGGTCAACATCGATGCCACGGTACAAAGCATCACCCAGGCGCTGAAGGAGGCCGAGGAGATGGCCGAGTGCCGCATCGCCCGGGTCTCCACGGGCATCACGGGCAGCCACATCCGGGGCATCAACTCCAGCGGCATGGTGGCCATCAAAGACCGTGAGGTCACACCTTCCGATGTGGCCCGTGTGCTGGAAACCGCCAAGGCCATCAACATTTCCACCGACCAGCGCTTGCTGCTGGTGCAGCCACAGGAATTCATTATCGATGGGCAGGATGTGAAAGAGCCCATTGGCATGAGCGGCATCCGGCTGGAGGCCAAGGTTCACATCGTGACCGGTGCCCAGACTGCAGCCGAAAACATCATCAAGTGCGTGCGCCGCTGTGGTCTGGAGGTGGATGAACTGATGCTCAACCCACTGGCCAGCAGCCAGGCCATCCTCACCGACGATGAGCGTGAGCTGGGTGTGGCCCTGGTGGATATTGGCGCGGGCACGACCGATGTGGCCATTTTTTCAGGCGGTGCCATTCGTTACACAGCGGTCATTCCGGTGGCGGGTGACCTCATCACCAGCGACATCGCCATGGCGTTGCGCACGCCCACCAAAGATGCTGAACAGATCAAGGTTGAAAGCGGCTTCGCCAAGCAGCTGTTGGCCGATCCGCATGCCCAGCTGGAAGTCCCCAGCTTGGGGGATCAGGTGCCACGGATGCTGGGCAAGCAGGCTTTGGCGGGTGTGATCGAGCCCAGGGTGGAGGAGATTTTTGCCTTGGTGCAGCACGTCATCCGCGAATCGGGCTACGAAGAGGTGCTGTCTTCCGGCATCGTCATCACCGGAGGCAGCGCGCTCATGCCGGGCATGGTCGAGCTGGGCGAAGACATCTTTTTAAAGCCAGTGCGCCGGGGCATTCCCAAATACAAAGGCCATTTGTCTGAACTCGTGGCCCAGCCGCGAGCGAGCACGGTCATGGGCTTGCTGGAGGCAGCACGGGTCGGCCGCATGCGCGGGCACAAGATTGCGCAGAAGACAGGAACGGTGCAAAGCGCTTTCGGGCGCGTCAAAGACTGGTTCGTGAGTAATTTTTGATTTGTCTGCTCCCATTTTTCAGTTATTTTTTCTTTAAGCTTTACAGTATTCGCCGGAGGTTTTTATGGCCATTGAAATGATCGAGATCGAGGAATTCAACCAGGGCACCCAGATCAAGGTGATCGGTGTCGGGGGGGGCGGTGGCAATGCCATCGACTACATGATGCAGCGCGGTGTGCAGGGGGTGGATTTCATTTGTGCCAATACCGACGCGCAGGCACTGTCGCGCAGTTCGGCGCGCCGCGTGGTTCAGCTTGGCACCACGGGCCTGGGAGCCGGCAACAAGCCTGAAAAAGCCCGCGATGCCGCCGAGGCTGCTGTGGACGACATCCGTGCGGCCATCCAGGGTGCGCACATGCTCTTCATCACTGCTGGCATGGGCGGTGGCACCGGCACGGGGGCCGCTCCGGTGATTGCCCGCATTGCCAGGGAGATGGGCATTCTCACGGTGGGCGTGGTGACCAAGCCATTCGAGTTCGAAGGTGTCAAGCGGATGCGCAACGCCGACGAGGGCCTGAAGGAGTTGCAGGAAAACGTCGATTCCCTGATCGTGGTGCTCAACGAAAAACTGCTGGAGGTGCTGGGTGACGACATTCCCCAGCACGAAGCATTCGGGCATGCCAACGATGTGCTGAAAAATGCCGTGGGTGGCATCGCCGAAATCATCAACGACTATGGTCAGGTGAACGCTGACTTTGAAGACGTGCGCACCGTGATGAGCGAGCGTGGCAAGGCCATGATGGGCACCGCCACCGCCACCGGCCCAGACCGTGCCCGCATTGCAGCCGAGCAGGCTGTGGCCTGCCCGCTGCTGGAGAGCGCCGATCTCAAGGGTGCCAAGGGTTTGCTGGTGCTGGTGACGGCATCGCGCACGTCGCTCAAGCTGAAAGAGTCCAAAGATGCCATGAACACCATCAAGGCGTTCGCCACCGAGGATGCCAACGTCATTTACGGCGCAGCCTACGATGACAACCTGGGTGATGCCATCCGCGTGACGGTGATGGCCACCGGCCTGGGCCAGGAAACGGCCGCCATGCGCAACCAGCAACCTGTGCTGGAAGTGCTGCAAGGTCGCCGCACAGGCACAGACAACATGCCCATCATGGGTGCGGCAGGCATGTCTGGCATGGCGCGTACCAGCGTGGCCCCCGCACTGGTGGCGGGCCACGCCAGCACCGACACCATGTCCGCCCCCAGCGTGTGGCGGCCCAACCGCACACAGGCCACCGACAAGGTGAATGCCTTGTCTGCGGGTGGCATGGATGACATGGAAATCCCCGCCTACCTGCGCAAACAGGCCGACTGAGCCCGGTATCGGTTGTGGGCGGCATGCTGAAACAACGCACCCTCAAGTCCATGACCCGCGCAATGGGCGTGGGCCTGCACAGCGGCCAGCGGGTGGAGCTGACGCTGCGCCCCGCGCCTGTCAACACGGGCATCGTGTTCAGGCGGGTGGATCTGCCCCACCCGGTGGACATTCCGGTGAACGCTGCGTCGGTCACCGATACGCGGCTGGCATCCACCCTGTCCAAGGGCGATGCGCGCGTGCTGACGGTCGAGCACCTCATGTCTGCCTGCGCGGGCCTGGGGCTGGACAACCTCATCATCGACATCACCGCCGAAGAAGTGCCCATCCTCGACGGATCGGCGGCCTCGTTTGTGTACCTGCTGCAAAGCGCGGGTGTGGTGGAGCAGGATGCCCCCCGGCGCTTCATCCGCATCATCCGGCCTGTGGAGGTGCGCGAAGGAGAAGGTGGCAACCTGAAATGGGCCAGGTTGGAGCCTTACCACGGCTACAAGCTCCATTTCGAGATCGAGTTTGACCATCCGGCGGTGGGGGCCACCGGGCAGAGTTTCGAATTTGATCTGGGCGAGGGGCAGTACGCCCGCGAGATTGCCCGCGCCCGTACCTTCGGCTTCACGCGCGATGTCGAAATGATGCGCTCGCACGGTCTGGCCAGGGGCGGCGGGCTGGACAACGCCATCGTGATGGACGACTACAAGGTGCTCAATGCCGATGGCCTGCGCTACAGCGATGAGTTCGTGAAGCACAAGATTCTGGATGCCATCGGTGACCTCTACATCCTGGGCCACCCGCTGCTGGCGGCCTACAGCGCGTTCCGTTCTGGCCACGGCCTGAACAACAAGCTGCTGCGCGAGCTGTTGGCCCACCCCGATGCGTATGAGGAAGTCAGCTTCAGCGATGTGCGGCGTGCCCCGGCTGGCTTTGACCAGCTCATGCCCGCCTGGTGATGCCGCACAGACCATGCTGATCTTTCGCTGGACCATGATGCTGCTGATGCTGGGCGTGGTGGCCAGCATGGTGTTCTACGTGGCCACGGGTGAGGTGAAGTACCGCAACCTGGGTCTGAAAATCGTCAAGTGGGCCGTCCTGGCTGCGGCTGGTTTTTTCGGGGTTTTGATTCTCGAACGGCTGCTGTGAGTGCTGCGGTTTTGCCGCCGCATCCGGGTTGGCTCCAGGCCCTGCCTCAGTAGCTGCGCCCAGCCTTGTAGGCCGCACTGACCCTGGCGTTCAGGTTGGCCACTTTCGCAATGGCCAGCATGGACTGGCTGACCTGGGCGTGCGTGATGGCCAGGCCCAGTGCATCGGCTGCATCCTTGCCGGGCAGCGCAGGCAGATTCAGCAGGCGTTTCACCATTTCCTGCACCTGTGGTTTGCTGGCCTTGCCGTGGCCCACCACGGCTTTTTTCAGTTGCAGCGCGGTGTATTCGGCCACTTCCAGTCCATTGACCACAAGCGCCGTGAGGCAGGCTCCGCGTGCCTGGCCCAGCTTCAGGGTGGCTTGCGGGTCCACGTTCACAAACACGATTTCGCAGGCCGACACATCGGGCTCGTAGCGGCTGACCACCTCGCCGATGCCATCGAACAGCACCTTCAGTCGCTGGGGCAGCAGGCGGCTGTCCAGGTGCTTGGTGCTGATGGTGCCGCTGGCCACATAGCGGAGGGTGTTGCCGTCGCGGTCCACCACGCCAAAGCCGGTGGTCAGGAGGCCGGGGTCAATGCCCAAAATGCGCATCATGCACCGAAGTACCAGCGTACCGACTGGAAGAACACCGGCGCGGCGAAGCACAGCGCATCCACCCGATCCAGCAGGCCGCTGGCTCCGGTGACCGAGCGGCCCTGGCTGCCCCAGTTGGGCACCCCCCGGTCGCGCTGGATGGCCTTCATCACCAGATGCCCCAGACTGCCCGCCGTGCAGGCCACCAGCGCCACGGCCAAAGCCTGCCCAGGCTTGAAGGGGGTGATGCCTGCCAGCAACCCGCCCAGCAGACCACCGCCCAGCACACCCACGCCCCAGCTGCGCCAGTTGAACGCCTGGCTGATGTGCGGCAGCGATGGCGGACGCGCCATCCAGCGCCCGGCCACGTGCTGAATCAGCATGCCGGTCTGCACCACCATCACCAGAAAGAACACCAGAAACACATTGCGGTTTTTCAGGCCTGGAAAATCCAGCAGCAGCAAAGCGGGCACATGGCTCAGGCCGTACACACACACCATGATGCCCCACTGCAACTTGGCATTGCGCTCCAGAAACTGCACCGGATTGTTGCCCAGGCTGCTGACCACGGGAATGGCCAGAAAGGCATACACCGGGATGAAAACGGAAAACAGGCTGAAATGCTCACTGCTCAACAGCAGGTACTGTACCGGAAGAACCACGAAAAAAGAGAGCATCAAGGCCTTGTGATCCGTTCGGTGCGTGGGCGTGAGACTGATGAACTCGCGCAGCGTCAGCAGCGACCCCAGTGCAAACAGCCAGATGGCTCCTGTGGGGCCGGAGGCCCAACCCAGCCAGAATACGCCCACCATGACCCAGGAGCGGCGCACACCTTCGCGGTAGCGCCGCAGGCCCTTGAGCCAGTGCTCACTGCGGTCCTGATCGCGCAGGCTCAGCAGCAGCCCCGCCAGCGTGGCCAACACCAGGGTGCCGAACACCAGCACGAACAGCAGGCCCATTTGCTGGTCAGGGGTCAGGCTGCGGATGAAGCGGTTCATGGCAATGGGGGCTTTCAGGCTTCGCGCAGGTCCAGCACCGCCTGGCGGGCACGGGCCAGAAACTCGGTCCGGTCTTCGTGGTCTTGCAGGCCGATGGGTTCGCCAAAGGTCACCGAGCACAGCATGGGCACGGGTACCACCTCGCCCTTGGGCATCAGGCGTTGCACGTTGTTGATCCAGGCAGGCACCAGCACCACCTGCGGAAACTGGCGTGCCAGGTTGTACAGCCCCGACTTGAAAGCCTGGGGCTCGCCCGTGTGGCCGCGTGTGCCCTCGGGAAACAGGATGATGGAGTCGCCTTGCGTCAGTGCCTGGATCAGCGGCTCCAGCGGGTCCTGGTCATCGCTCTTGGTGCGGTTGACGTAGATGGCGTTGAACACCTCGCGGGTGATCCAGGCGCGAAAAGGGCTGGCTGTCCAGTAGTCTTTGGCGGCAATGGGGCGGGTGATGCCGCGCAGCTCCTGGGGCAGGGCGGCCCAGATCATGACCAGGTCGGCATGGCTCTGGTGGTTGGCAAAGTAGATGCGCTGCTCGGCCTTGGGCGGGCAGCCCAGCCAGCGGGCCTGTGCGCCGGTGAGCAGGCGCACAAAGCCCAGCAGCAGCCAGCCGAACACCTGGGGCAGCAGCTTCATGGCAGCACCGCCGAGTTCATGCGGGCCAGAATGGTGGAGGTGCGCCGGTTCAGGTAGGCCGAGTCGGGGCGTTTTTCAAAAAACTTCGGTGCGGGCAGCATCACCGCCAGCCGGGCTGCCTGGGCCGGGGTGAGCTGGCGGGCCGACACGCCGAAATAACGCTGTGCGGCAGCTTCGGCCCCGAACACGCCATTGCCCCATTCCACGCTGTTGAGGTAAATCTCCAGAATGCGTTGCTTGCTGAGCAGGGCTTCCAGCAGGAAGGCCAGCACCAGCTCCTGCGCCTTGCGGCCCAGTTGCCGTTCGCCCGACAGCAACAGGTTTTTGGCCAGTTGCTGCGTGATGGTGGAGCCACCCGCCACCTTGGCCGGTTTGCCGGTGGCTTCGGCCTGCTGGGCACGGCGCTGGTTGCGCTGCCAGGCGGCTTCAATGGCTGGCCAGTCCACGCCGGTGTGGCTGGCAAAACCGTCGTCTTCCGAGGCGATGATGGCCCGCTTCAGGTGAACGGATATCTGGTCGGCATCCACCCAGCGCTGCATCCACGGGCGCTGGGTGGCCGCAGGTGCTTGGGTGCTGGGGGCATCGGTCATGCGCCGCCAGGCTTCAGAGCGCATGAAGCTGGTGCTTTCCGGGTTGACCCAGGCCATGAGTGCGATGCGGCCCACAAAAAACAGTTGCAGGCACAGGCCCGCCACCAGCACCCACAGCAGCCAGTTGCGCACAAACCGCAGCATGTTCACCGGGCCAGCAGGGCTTGCAGCTCGGCCAGCACCTGGGCCGCCGGTGGGCGCACGCCGCGCCAGAGTTCGAACGCGGCAGCGGCCTGCTCGACCAGCATGCCCAGACCATCGCGCCCTTGGGCTCCGTGGTGCTTGGCCCAGTCCAGAAACGGTTGGGCGGCGGGGCCATACATCATGTCGTACGCCAGTGAGCCGGGGCGCAGCACATGATCGGGGGCGGGAATGTCGCTGCCACCCAAGCTGCTGGCGGTGGCGTTGATGACGACATCGAAATGGCCGACCAGATTTTGTCGGGGCAGGCTTTTCAACTCACATTGATGAAGCGCGGCGAAATCCAGGTGGGTGGCCACCAAGGCATCGGCTTTGGCAGCAGTGCGGTTGCACACCACCAGCTCGCGGGGCTGCTCGGCCAGCAGGGGCCCCAGCACACCGGCTGCGGCCCCGCCTGCACCCAGCAGCAGCACCCGCTGGCCTCGCAGGGCCACGCCGGCGTTGCGGGTGATGTCGGCCACCAGACCCACGCCATCGGTGTTGTCGCCAATGATCTCGGTGCCGTTGAACATCAGCGTGTTGCAGGCCTGGGCCAGGCGGGCGCGTTCGGTGGGGTGGGTGGCAGCAGCAAAGGCTTCGAACTTGAACGGCACTGTCACATTGCAGCCGTGCAGGCCCTGCTCGCGCAGCGCGACCAGGGTGGCGGCAAAGCCGTCCAGCGGGCACAGTTGGCGGTCGTAGTGCAGGCTTTGGGCTGTCAGCTCGGCAAAACGGGCATGTATCCACGGTGAGCGGCTGTGCGCCACCGGGTTGCCCAGCACGACGTAGTGGTCTGTGTGGTCGGTATGACTGTGCGTGTGTGCAGCGGCTGTGTCTGCTGCTGGTGGAGTGCGGGTGGGGGT
>CALMMY010000467.1 GCA_937868695.1 uncultured Comamonadaceae bacterium | reverse complement strand
AAGGGCATCAAGATGTTCGAGAAGGTGGGCGTGCCCATCCTGGGCATTGTGGAAAACATGGCGGTGTACTGCTGCCCCAACTGCGGTCACACCGAGCACATTTTCGGTGCCGACGGTGGCAAGAACATGGCCACCGAGTACGGCATGGACTACCTGGGCGCACTGCCGCTGAACATGCAGATCCGCATCCAGGCCGACAGCGGCAAGCCCACCGTGGTGGCCGACCCCGAAGGTGAAGTGGCGGGCATTTACAAGAGCGTGGCCCGCCAGGTGGCCATCAAGATTGCGCAGCGAGCCAAGGACTTTTCGTCCAAGTTCCCCAGCATCAAGATTTCCAAAGACACCTGAGCACGCCCCGGCCATGTCGCAAACACCCCGTCTGGCTGTGAGTGTGCTGATGCGGCGCGAGCGGGTGCCTGGGCCAATGGCCCGCTGGCAGCCCTGGCGCTGGGTGCTGGCCGACGTGCTGCCTGCTGTGGCCGACGCAGAGTCTGCCGGTGCCCAGCCAGGCTCCGGCTCCCAGGCTCCCGTTCCATCCCCAGCCCGCCAGTGCGTGGAGCACAGCGCCGACCACAGCCTGTGGTTGCACAGCGGTCTGGCCGTGACCCTGCACCGCGACGATGTGGAGGGCTACCACCTGAATGCCACCGCCGGTCAGCCCTGCTTCTGGGTGATGTGGCGCATGGAAGAGGTGGACGGTGAGGACGAGCCGGTGGCCATGCCGCAGATCGTCACCCTCAGCTACCACGATGCCGGGCGCTGGCTGGATGCGCAGGAAACGGTGGAGCGCGTCGATGCGCCGCCCGAAGTGCTGATGTGGCTGCAAGCCTTCATTGACGCGCACTACCAGCCCGAGCCCAAGCGCCGCAGGCGGCCAGACAGCTTTCGGCCCCTGACCGACCGCTTCGGCAACCCGGTCAGCATCAGTACGGATAAAACCCGCCGTGGCCTGCCCGCCGATGCGGCCAGTGCGCAGCGCAACCCCGCTGACCAGACCGGCAAGCCCGCTCATGGCCACTGATCCCGGCGGTTTTTTCAGCCGCTGGTCGCGGCGCAAGGCCGAAGACACGGCCCAGGCGCAGGCGGCTGAACGGGCTGCGCGGCCAGCCGTGCCCACCAGTCCGTCTGTCCCGGCTTCCCGGTTGCCTGCTGGGGCCGTGTCTGCCGATTCCACTGGTGTGGCAGCAAGGGGTGCAGATGCCCAGGCCGACCCCGAACCCGGCACCGTGCCAGCCACGCCTGCGGGTGGCCCCACGCTGGACGATGTGCGCGGCCTGAATGCCGACTCCGACTTCAAGCCTTTCGTGGGCCGGGCCGTGGCCCCCGAGGTGCGCAACGCCGCCATGAAAAAGCTGTTTGCCGATCCGCACTTCAACGTGATGGACGGGCTGGACATCTACATCGACGACTATTCCAAACCCAGCCCCCTGCCTGCCGAGCTGCTGCGCAAGATGGTCAGCGCCCAGTTTTTGCAGATGGTGGAAGAAGAAAAGCCAGCATCCGGCGAGCCGCCCGGCGCACCATCTGCACAGACTGCTCCCGGTGAGCCCGGTGAGGTGCGCACAAGCCAATCCGCCGGGTTGGCCGAGCCTGTGCCCGCACAGCCGCCCGCACTGCCAGACTCGCCCGCTTTGGGTGCAGAGGCCGTTTCTACTGTTTCTCCCCCGATTTCTGCCCATGACCACCCTGATCTGCAACTGCAACCAGACCATGCCCCTCGACGCGGTGGCACTGAGTCAGGCGCTTGATGAACCGCTGACCCTGCACAGCACCCTGTGCCGCCGCGAGGCCGCCGCGTTCCAGAAAGCCGTGCGCAAGCCCGATGAGCTGGTGGTGGCCTGCACGCAGGAGCGCCGCCTGTTCAGCGAGCTGTCGGCCCAGACCGAAGGGGCCGTGCCGCTGGACGTGCGCCCCATCCGGTTTGTCAATATCCGCGAAACCGGCGGCTGGGCGCGCGAGGCGCAGGCCGCCACACCCAAAATCGCCGCGCTGCTGGCCGCAGCCCACCTGCCGGACCCCGACCCCGTGCCCACCGTGACCTACCAGAGCCAGGGCCGCCTGCTGATCATGGGCACGCTGGAGGCTGCCGAGCGCGTGGCCGCGCTGGTGGCCGATGTGCTGGATGTGACCGTGCTGTCCACCGGCGGCGCAGGCAGCCAGGAGCGCCGCCATCCTGTGCTGGCTGGCACGGTCAGGCAGCTCACGGGCTGGCTGGGCGCGTTCACTTTGTTGCGCGAAACCAGCAACCCCATCGACCTGGATCTGTGTACCCGCTGCAATGCCTGCGTGGCCGCCTGCCCGGAAGATGCCATCGGGCTGGACTACCAGGTGGACATGGCCCGCTGCCAGGGCCACCGCGCCTGCGTGGCGCAGTGCGAGGTGGCCGGAGCCATCCACTTTGGCCGCGCCCCCGTCACCCACACCGACACCTTCGACTTGGTGCTGGATTTGCGCCCCAGCCCCGCCTTCACCCAGCACGCGCCGCCACAGGGCTACTGGCACATCCAGCCGGGGGCCGACCCCGCTGCGCTGATGGCCGTGGTGGTGGAGCTGCGCGGTGCGGTGGGCGAGTTTGAAAAGCCCAAATTCTTTGAATACAAAGCCTCGATCTGTGCCCATGGCCGCAACGGCAAGGTGGGCTGCAACGCCTGCGTGGACGTGTGTTCGGCCTCGGCCATCACGGGCGATGTCAAGCGCCAGCAGATCCAGGTCAACCCCCACCTGTGCGTGGGCTGCGGCACCTGCACCACGGTGTGCCCCACCGGGGCACTTAGCTACGCCTATCCGCGCACGCCTGACCAGGGCCGCAAGCTGCACACCCTGCTGTCCACCTACGCCAAGGCGGGTGGCCAGCAGGCGGCGCTGCTGTTCCACAGCCAGGAGGCCGGGGCGGCCCTGCTCAACGAGCTGGGCCGTGCCGCCGCGCTGGTGCCACCGCGCCAGCAGCCATCCGGCCCGGTGGCCCGCATCGCCAGCCTGTGGCGTGGCCAGCAGGCCGAGGCCGATGACGGCAGCCTGCGTGGCCTGCCCGCACGGGTGATTCCGGTGCCGCTGTGGCACACCGCCTCGGTGGGGCTGGAGATGTGGCTGTCTGCCCTGGCCCACGGAGCCTCGCAGGTGTGGGTGCTGATGACCGGGGCCGAAGCCCCCCAGTACCGCAGCGCCGTGCGTGCCCAGATGGACGTGGCCCAGGCCATTCTGACCGGCCTGGGTTACAGCGGCCAGCACCTGCGCCTGCTGGAAGTGCGCGATGCCCGCGATCTGGCCGAGCTGGATGCCGCCCTGGCCGCGCCCGCTGCTCAGGGCGTGGCCAAACCGGCCAGCTTTGCCATCCAGTCGGGCAAGCGCACCACCCTGGAGCTGGCGCTGGATCACCTGGTACAGCAGGCCCCCGGCAGGTTGCAAACGCAGGCCGCCACGGAGGGCCACACCATCGCCTTGCCCGCCGCCGCGCCGCTGGGCAGCGTGGTGGTGAATGCCGATGCCTGCACCCTGTGCCTGAGCTGCGTCAGCGCCTGCCCGGCCAGTGCCCTGCAAGACAACCCCGAGCGGCCCCAGCTGCGCTTCATCGAGAAAAACTGCGTGCAGTGCGGCCTGTGCGTCAAAACCTGCCCCGAAAACGCACTGACTCTCCAGCCCCGCCTGTGGGTGAGCGAGCAGCGCAGCCGGGCACGGATCATCAACGAGGCCCAGCCCTACGCCTGCGTGCGTTGCAGCAAACCCTTTGGCACGCTCAAGGGTATTGAGGCCATGCTGGGCAAACTGGGCGGCCACCCCATGTTCCGGGGCGATGCCCTGGAGCGCCTGAAAATGTGCGGCGACTGCCGGGTGGTGGACATCTATTCCGCCCCCAATGAAACCCGCATCACGGACCTGTGACCCTTCCCGATTGCACCGTTGCCATGACCACCTTGACCGATTTGCCCCTGAACACCAGCGCCGCCCTTGACGAAGAGGTGGCCCGTGCCGAGCTGTACGGCGTGCTGGCCGCGCTGTACTACGCTCCGCCCACCGATGAGTGGCTGGCGCAGCTGCGCGTGGCCGTGACCGAAGCGCCGATGGCGGGCGGTTTTTTGCAGGAGCCCTGGCAGCAGCTGGTGGGAGCCGCCCGCAGCCTGACGGCGCAGCAGATTGCCGACGAGTACGACGCGCTGTTCGGCGGCGTGGGCAAGCCCGAAGTGGCGCTGTACGGATCGCACTACCTGTCGGGCTTTCTGAACGAAAAGCCACTGGCCGCTCTGCGCACCGACCTGGCCGCGCTGGGCCTGGAGCGCGATGCCGCCATGCACGAAACCGAAGACCACATCGCCTATGTGTGCGAGGTGATGCGCTACCTGATTGCGGGTGACGACGTGGCTGTGGCCAACCTCACGCAGCAGCAGAAGTTTTTCAGCACCCATGTTCAACCCTGGGCCAACCAGCTGTGCGATGCACTGGCCAGCCACCCCAAGGCCCGGTTCTATGCGGCGCTGGCCGGGCTGACCCGTGCCCTGCTGAGCGTGGAGGCTCAGGGCTTTGACATGCTGGCCTGAGCTTCGCTGGGCAGCCGCACGCTGAACACCGCACCCGGCCCATCGGTGCGGTTGCGGGCACCCATTTCGCCGCCGTAACGCTCGACCAGACTCAGGCTGATCCACAGGCCCAGGCCGTTGCCGTCGGGTCGCGTGGTGGAAAACGGCTGAAACAGCCTGCCCAGCGTTTCCTTGCTCAGCCCGCTGCCGGTGTCCAGCACCTCGATCACCGTGCCTCTGGGTGCTGCCGGGTGGCTGGCCGCTGGTGTGGTTGCTTCGGGTGTGGTGGGCCACCAGGGGCGGGTGCGCAGCGTCAGCGTGCCGCCATCGGGCATGGCGTTGGCGGCATTGATCAGCAGGTTGATCATCACCTGCTGCAACTCCTGCCGGTTGATGGACACGGGCGGGCAGGCGGGCAGATCCAGCTCCACCCGGATGCGTCCGCTGGCCAGCCGGTGGTTGACCAGCACCAGGCAGTCTTGCAGGGCGGTGCTGGCATCGATGGTTTCCACATAGCCTGCATAGTCGGTGGGCCGGGCGTGTTGCAGAAGCTGCTGCACGATGAGGCGGATGCGCTCCACCTGTTGATCCAGCAGCTTCATTTCGCTGCGCACGGGCATGAGTGCAGGCCCCAGGGTTTCGCGCATCAAGTCCAGATTGCCTTGCATCACGGCAATGGGGTTGTTGATCTCGTGGGCCACGCTGGCCGCCAATTGACCCATGACCGCCAGTTTTTCCGACTTGACCAGCTGCTGCTGCGCCACCCTCAGCGATTCGTGGCTGGCTGCCAGCTCGGCGGTGCGTTCGGTCACCCGCTTGTCCAGCTCCTGTCCCCAGAGCTGGAGTGCGGCGGTCTTGTCGGCCACCACGTCCAGCAACTGGTCGAGGTGGTTGGCCAGCGCACCCAGTTCGTCGCGCACTGGCAGCGGACCGACGCGGGCGCGGGCATCGCCTTCTTCCACGCGCTGCATGGTCTGGTTCATGCGCTCAACCGGCTGGAAGATGCTGCGTGCCCAGCGCACCGACAGCACGCTGGCCAGTGCCATCACAACCAGAAAAATCAGCCCCATCATGCCCAGCAAAGTTATGCGCACCCAGCGGAAGGGGCGCTCCAGGTAGCCCACGTAGAGCATGCCGATGCGCTGATCCTGGGCATCGAGCAGGGGCTGGTAGGCGCTCATGTACCAGTCGTTGACCACAAAGGCGCGGTCCAGCCAGGTTTCTCCCCGGCCCAGCACCGTGTCGCGCACGGCCTGCGACACACGGGTGCCCACGGCCCGCTGATCCTGGAACAGGCGCACGTTGGTGGTGATGCGCACATCTTCCAGAAACAGGGTGGCCGTGCCCTCGCTGCCAAAAGGCAGCGAGCCTTCGGGGTACACGGCGCGGTTGATGTGGTCAATGAAGTCGAGGTTCTGGTTCAGCAGCACACCGGCGGTCAGGATGGCCACGGGTGCGCCCTGCAAGTTGCGCACCGTCATCACCGACAGGGCCACCATCGCCCGGTCTTCGCGGGTGCGGGTGGTGGGGCTGGCGTTGGCGGTGGGAATGAGGGGGATGCTGATGTGCCCGGCCAGCTGGGGTGCCAGCGCGGCCAGCTCGGCGGCTTGCAACAGCACCAGTTGGCCTTTGGCCTGCTGGCCGGGTGTGCCTGGCCGGGGTTGGAGCCGTGGGGGCAGCGGTGCCCGCAGCCGTGCTGTTGCCGAGGTGGCCACATCCAGTGGCTGGCCCGCCAGGGAGTAGAGCCGCAGGAAGTCCAGCCCCAGCCGGGTTTTTTCCGCTGTCAGCAGCGGGGCAATGGAGGCGGACAGGGCCGGTGCTGCGGGGTTGCTTTTTGCCCTGTCGGCCAAAGTGCTGAGCAGACGGTGTGAGCCGCCCACGGCTTGGGTGCCCAGGCCCACATCGTTCAGCACCCGGTCAAAGTAGCCGTGGGCCACGGCCAGGTCGCTGCGGACTTTGGTGATCAGCAGCCTGTCGTAAGTGGCGTTGCCCCACAGGGTGAGGGCCACCACCAGCAGCGGAAACACCACCACCAGCGGCCCCAGGGCCATGGCCAGCAGTTTGTTGCGCACCGATTGGCTGACCCAGGCCGTGGCCCTGGCGTGCAGGTGAAGCGTACCGGGCAACCTCAGCCCGTTCAGTCCGTTCAGCCAGCTGCCCAGACGGCGTTTCAGCCCTGACTCCATTCCAGCACCCGCCTTTCCAGCGTGCGCCGTGAAATGCCCAGCAGCTGGGCGGCTTGGGTTTTGTCGCCGTCAACCGATGCCAGCACCGCCTGGATGTGTTGCTTTTCCAGGGTGTGCAAGTCGGTGGTGCCCAGGTTCTCGCGCTGGCTGTGCCGGGCCGGGTACAGGGCGGAGACGTTGAGGCCGCCCAGAATCATGGACCGCTCCAGCAGGTTGCGCAGTTCGCGGCAGTTGCCCGGCCAGTGGTAGCTTTGCAAAAGGGTCATTTCTTCGTCGCTCAGCTCAATGGGTGGCAGGCCCAGCGTGGGGGCCAGTTGGGCCATGAAGTGCGCCACCAGGTCGGGCAGGTCTTCGCGGTGTTCGCGCAGCGGGGGCAGGGTGAGATCGACGACCTTGAGCCGGTAATACAGGTCGGCGCGGAAGTGGCCACTGTCCACGGCCTGGGCCAGATTGCGGTTGGTGGCGGCGATGATGCGCACGTTCACGGGCATGCGCTGGTTGCTGCCCACGGGTTGGATGTTCATCTCGTCGATGGTGCGCAGCAGGGAGGCTTGCAGCCGCAATGGCAGCTCGGCCAGCTCGTCCAGAAAAAGGGTGCCGCCCTGTGCGCAGTGGAACAGGCCATCGCGTGCCTGGCGGGCTCCGGTGAAGGCACCCTGGGCATGGCCAAACAGCTCGCGCTCCAGCAACTCGGGCGACAGCGCAGCGCAGTTCACGGGGGCAAACGGGCCACTGGCGCGCGGGCTGAGGGCGTGCAGTTCACGCGCCACCAGTTCTTTGCCTGTGCCGGACTCGCCTTGCAGCAGCACGTTGCTGGGCACGGCGGCGATGCGGGTGACGGCTTCGCGCAGTGCCAGCATTCCGGGTGAATGGCCCACCAGCGATCCGCTGTCCTCCTGGGATAGGCGCAGCCTGCGTCGCAGCACAAAGTTTTCGCGTTGCAGGCGGGCACGGGCCACGCACTGCTTGACCGAGTTGAGAATTTGCGGCACCCGAAAGGGTTTGAGAATGAAATCGGAGGCCCCGGCCCGCAGGGCCTCGATGGCGGTGTCGAGGTCGGCAAAAGCGGTGATCAGAATCACCTCACCCGAAAAGCCGCTGGCCCGCAGCTCACCCAGCCAGGTCACCCCGTTTTTGCCGGGCAGCGAGATGTCCAGAATGATCAGATCGACATGGTGGCTTTGCAGCCATTCGCTGCCTTCTTCGGCACTGCCGGCGTTCATCACAAAGTGGCAGCGTGGGGCCAGTGTCTTGACCAGAAAATTGCGCATGCCCGGCTCGTCATCGACGATCAGGATGGACCAGTCGGGCCAGTCTTCAGGTGGATGTGGCACAGGCGTGGTGGGCTTCATGGCGCTGATTGGACGTGAACAGAGTGAAATTATTCCTACAAGAATACTCGGTTAATGCCACTTTTTCGGGTGATTTGCAGAGGTGGGCAGATTGTCGTCTGGGCCTCCGGTGGTTGCGACAAATTGTCGTATGACCGTGCTGTTTCTCGGCTGACATGTGTGGTGGGCGAGCCATGCCGTGCTGTCGTGGCGTGCTGGGGAGGGTGGGGGCCTCATACTCCCTGCGCTCGCCAAATCGGC
>CALMMY010000466.1 GCA_937868695.1 uncultured Comamonadaceae bacterium | reverse complement strand
CATGTACTGGCAAACATCACGTTATTTGGTTGATCTTTCCCGTCCTCAAATCATGGGTATCGTCAACATCACCCCCGATTCATTCTCTGATGGGGGGCGCTGGTCGGATACGCGGCTGGCTATGCAGCATTGCGATGCCTTGCTGACTCAGGGTGCCGACATGCTGGATTTGGGGGCGGAGTCCAGTCGCCCCGGAGCCTCTCCTGTGCCCGTCCAGGTCGAGCTGGAACGTCTGATGCCTGTGTTGGCCCATGCGTTGACGCTGGGTGTACCCGTATCTGTTGATACCTACAAGCCCGAGGTGATGCGTGCAGCCCTGGATGCCGGTGCTGACATCATCAACGATATTTGGGCCTTGCGCCAGCCAGCCACTTCCGAATGCCCGGGAGCGATACAGATCGTCGCCCGTCATCCATCGTGTGGCGTTTGCCTGATGCACATGCACCGAGATCCACAAACCATGCAAATCAGTCCCATGACTGGCGATGTGATACAGGTTGTGCATCGATTCTTGGAGCAACGATGTGAGTCATTAAAAGAGGTGGATGTCCAACAAAACCGGATTCTGGTGGATCCGGGCATCGGTTTTGGCAAAACACCAGCCCAAAACCTGATGTTGCTGGCCCGTCAACGGGAGTTGGGTTCACTTGGTGTCGGTTTGCTAGCAGGTTGGTCGCGCAAAAGTACGCTGGGTGTTGTGATCAACGGCATTGCTAGCACAGACAATCATGCCCTTGTACAAGAACGCCTGATTCCCAGCGTGGTGGCTGCATTGTTGGCTGTGCAAAACGGGGCGAGCGTGGTACGTGTACACGATGTGCGTGAAACTGTTCAGGCACTCCAAATTTGGCGGGCTGTGTCGTCCGCCATTCAATGAATCAAAGGGACAAACACCATGACCAGGCAATATTTTGGAACCGACGGCATCCGTGGCACGGTTGGCCAGCCTCCCATTACTCCCGATTTTGTGCTGAAACTCGCTCATGCTGTGGGGCGTGTACTCAAGCGCACTGAAGAACACCCTACTGTGCTGATAGGCAAGGACACCCGAATTTCGGGGTACATGCTGGAAAGCGCACTGGAGTCTGGATTCAACTCGGCGGGTGTAGATGTGGTGCTGCTGGGGCCTGTGCCCACTCCGGCAGTGGCTTATCTGACTCGTGCCCAGCGGGCCAGCCTGGGTGTGGTCATCAGCGCCAGCCACAATCCTTTTCCTGACAACGGCATCAAATTTTTCAATGCCCAGGGTAGCAAACTTCCTGACGAATGGGAATTGGCTGTTGAAGAAGCACTGAAAGAGTCCCCGGTGTGGGTGGACTCTGCGTCATTGGGCAAGTCCAGGCGCTTGGATGATGCGGCAGGTCGTTACATTGAGTTTTGCAAAAGCACGTTTCCCCATGACCTGACGCTAAAGGGTCTGAAAATTGTGGTTGATGGTGCCAATGGGGCTGCCTACCAGATTGCCCCCACGGTATTCCATGAATTGGGGGCCGATGTCATTGCCATTGGTTGCACGCCAGATGGACTCAATATCAACAAGGATGTGGGGGCCACACATCCCCAGGCTTTGCTGGCCGCCGTCAAGGCACACGGTGCCGATCTGGGGGTTGCGTTGGATGGCGATGCTGACCGTCTCCAACTCGCTGACCGCACGGGCCGCCTTTTCAATGGCGACGAGTTGCTGTACATCATTGCCAATGAGCGCCTGCGTCGTCTGGAATCAAAAGGAATGGCTCGCTCTGCTGAGTTTGCTGGAGTCGTGGGCACCTTGATGACCAACATGGCCGTTGAACTGGCTTTGCAATCCCGTGGATTTGAGTTTGTGCGCGCGAAAGTCGGTGACCGTTATGTGCTGGAAGAACTGACCAAGCGCGGCTGGCTACTTGGTGGGGAGGGGTCTGGGCACTTGCTGACGCTGGATCGCCACACCACTGGAGATGGCTTGGTGTCTGCACTGCAAGTGCTGGCTGCGAGTGTGCGCCACGGCTGTGAATTGGCACAGCTTCTGGATGGGATAGAGCTGTTTCCCCAAACCTTGCTCAATGTCCGGCTGAGACCGGGACAAGACTGGAAGAACCACGCTGCTTTGGCGGCTGAAATTGTGGCAGTCGAGAAGGCATTGGGTTCTGACGGGCGTGTGCTGGTTCGGCCCAGTGGTACCGAGCCGCTGCTGCGTCTGATGGTGGAAGCGCGTGATGCGCACACTGCGCAGCGCATGGCTCAGCGTTTGGCCGATACCTTGACTTCAGTCTGATCATGCCTGCTGATGTAATTGTGGCGGGTGATGCAGGGAACGGCGTTGTTGTGCGCCTGGCTGACTATGGCTCAGCTGTTGATGCCAAGGCATTGGTGTATTTGCTCAATGCGTATGCATCTGACCCTGCTGGGGGTGGAGAGCCATTGAGTGATTTTGCTCAATCCAACTTGGTCTCGGAAATGGCCAAGCGTCCCCAGTGTTTCAGTGTGCTGGCGTGGGATGGAGATCAACCAGTCGGGTTGGTGAATTGCATCGAAGGCTTTTCCACCTTTGCCTGCATGCCGCTCGTCAATGTCCACGATGTGGCAGTGTTGTCCAACTACCGGGGTAAGGGGGTCGGAGGGCAGCTTCTGCTGGAGGCCGAACAGCACGCGCGTGCGCGCGGGGCATGCAAGCTGACATTGGAGGTTTTGTCTGGCAACCTTTCTGCCCGCAGACTGTACGAGAAGCTCGGGTTTGCCGATTACCAGCTGGATCCCACGATGGGAACCGCATGTTTTATGCAAAAGTGGCTGAAAGCTTGATGAATACAGTTATAATTTGAGGCTTGTCGGGGCGTAGCGCAGCCTGGTAGCGCATCTGCTTTGGGAGCAGAGGGTCG
>CALMMY010000465.1 GCA_937868695.1 uncultured Comamonadaceae bacterium | reverse complement strand
GCGGCTTCGATGGCGGCACGCAGCTCGGGCGTGAGCTTGCCCTGCTCTTCAATGCTGCGCAGAATGGTGGCACGGCGGTCTTCCAGCTCGCGCAGGTAGGCCAGGCGGGCTTCAATTTCGCGCATCTGGATGTCATCCAGACCGCCTGTGGCTTCCTTGCGGTAGCGGGAGATGAAGGGCACAGTGGCCCCCCCATCCAGCAGATCCACCGCAGCCTGAACCTGGCGGGGTTGAACCTTGATTTCCTGGGCAATTTGCGCAACGATGTTTTGCATGGAATGCAGGGCAAAAGGCGCAAAGTGTGCCACAGGCCCTGTCTGGAATCACAGCATCATGGCCTTCAACCCCGCAGCGCAGCCCGCAACCGCTCACCCACTTCGGGGCGTTCGGCAAACGGGTCGGGCGGGTTGGTGCCCTGCACGATGGCCTGCATGCGCTGGCTCACATTGCCCAAAGCTTGGGGGTGGCTGTAGATGTAGAACTGGTTCGCCTCGATGGCGGCAAACACCAGTGCCGCCACATCGGCAGCCGACACCTTGCCGCTGCTGACGGCCTTTTCGCTCATGGCCTGGCCGATGAGCTGGCTTTGGGTGGGGCGGGCATCGGCCAGTTCTGCCGGGCGGTTGCGGTGGCTGTGGGCAATGCCGGTGGGCACAAAATAAGGGCACAGCACGCTGGCCCCCACCTGGTCGGTGACGAGAGCCAGATCCTGAAACAATGTTTCAGTCAGGGCCACCACGGCGTGCTTGCTGACGTTGTAGATGCCCATGTTGGGCGGGGTCAGCAAACCGGCCATGCTGGCGGTGTTGACGATGTGGCCCTGCCAGGTGGCATCGGCTCTCGCAGCGGCCAGCATGTGCGGTGTAAAACAGCGCACGCCGTGGATCACCCCCCACAGGTTGACACCCAGCACCCAGTTCCAGTCGGCCACCGAGTTTTCCCAGACCAGACCGCCGCTGCCCACGCCGGCGTTGTTGAACACGAAATGCGGCGCACCGAAGCGCTCCACCACCTCGGCGGCCAGGGCATCCATTTCGGTCGCGCTGGACACATCCACCCGCCTGGCCATCACGGCGGCCCCCGTAGCGGCCAGTTCGGCCTCAGCGCGGGCCAAAGCGTCGGCCTGCACGTCCACCAACACCATGTTCATGCCACGGGCGGCGGCGATGCGGGCACATTCCAGCCCGAAACCGGAAGCCGCCCCTGTGAGCACAGCTGTTTTGCCAGTAAATTGTGTGATCATTTGATTTTCTTTAGAGGAAATTGAAGTTATAGACGTATGTGTGCAGATGTCGGACTTGACGTGGTGGCACCCCGTGGCTTACGCCGGGCGCAGCATTTCGACATGGGGAATGCCGTCTTCCATGTACGGCGGGCCGTCGGTCACAAAACCATGCTGGCCGTAGAACGCCTGCAAATGCGCCTGCGCCCCGATGCGGATGGGCTGCGGCCCCCACAGGCTGACCAGTTGCCGACACGCCTGCGCCATCAGGGCATGACCCAGTGCCCGGCCCCGCGCGGCGGGTGACGTGACCACCCGGCCAATGCTGGCCTCGGCGTACTTCAGCCCGGCAGGCACCAGCCGGGCATACGCCAGCAAGGGACGCGGTGGCACGGGGTCGGCAGACTCGACACCCCCGGCCAAGCCTGGCAACGCAGTGGCATCGGTTCCCAGCAGGTGGTGGCAGGCGGCATCGGCACCGTCCATGTCCTGAAAAACACAGGCCTGCTCCACCACAAACACCTCGGCCCGCAGTTGCAGGATGGCATACAGGCTGTGGACGTTCAGGCGGTCAAAAGGCAGGCATTGCCAGTGCAGTGCCTGCGGCGGGCGGGTTGAGGTCTGTGCATTCATGCGGCTTTGAGCACATAGCCCACACGGGGAAAGTGAACGCGCACCGTGCCTGCCCGCTCATCGGTGTGCTGTACGGTGTAACGCGTGCGGGTGGCCGACAGCAGCGTGCCCTGCGTGGGTTCGGTGCCAAAGCTCTCGGCGGCAATGGTGACGGCGCTGCCAAGTTCGATTCCGTGCTCATCCTGAAACACTTCGGCATCCCCGAAAATTTCAAGATCGAAACGGATTCCAGATATGGATGCCACAGCACTTTCAGCTATCGCTTCCGATGCACGGCTTCTCAGCATCTCCCCATGACCGATGGCCACCATGCGGGCCAACCAGTCCTTGACTGCGGGCGCGGTGTCCAGAATGCCCGCCAGTGCAGGCACACGGTACTGGGTGAACCACACAGAGTGGTACACGGCAAAGTCGGCCAGGCCGGGCGCATTGCCCAGCAAGAACGGGGGGTGAGGCGCACCGCCGCCCTGCCCTGCCGACTCGTGCAGCATGTCGGCCAGGCGGCGCAGGTAGCTTTTGTAGGCGGCGGCCCCGTCTGCCGGGCGGATGCGGGTCATGCCGGTGGACATGGCCCCCCGGTCGGCCCCGAAGGCTTTGACCGCATCGGCAGGTACACCTTCAAACACCTGGGCCAGGCCCTTGGGCTGGAAGTTGTAGCCCATCGCGGCCCAGAACAACTGGTGGTCGGCCCACTGGGCCAGGGCACGGTGCAGGCCGCGCTGGCCCTGGGGGTAGAACGATGGCGTGGGAGCAATGTGCTCCAGCACATCGGCAATCAGCGACGTATCGCAGAACACATCGTTGCCAATTTGCAGAAACGGTGTCTTGCGGTAGCCCCCTGTCAGGGCCACCACATCGGGCTTGGGAGCCACCGTGGGCACGATGACCGATTTCCAGGTCATCTGCTTGTGGCCCAGCATCAGCCGCACCTTTTCGGCGAACGGCGACATGGGGTAGTGGTGCAGGTAGGGCGTGGGCAGCGGCATGGCCATCCTTCAGATGAGCTTGACCAGCTGCTTGCCGAAGTTTTTACCCTTGAGCAGGCCCATGAAGGCTTCGGGGGCGGAGGCGATGCCCTGTGCCACGGTTTCGCGCGGGCGCAGCTTGCCGGTGGCCACCAGGGTGCCCAGCTCGGTCAGGGCTTCGGGCCAGACTTCCATGTGCTCGCTCACGATGAAGCCTTCCACCTTCAGGCGGTTGACCAGGATGAGTGCGGGGTTGACCATGGGCAGCGGTGCGCCGTTGTAGCCCGCAATCATTCCGCACACCGCAATGCGGGCAAATGCATTGGTGCGCAGCAGCACGGCATCGAGCACCATGCCACCCACGTTCTCAAAATGGCCGTCGATGCCGTTGGGGCAGGCGGCTTTCAGGGCTTTGGACAGGCTGATGTAGTCGGCATGTTCCTTGTAGTCCACACAGGCATCGAATCCCAGCTCATTGACGGCGTAGGCGCATTTGTCGGCCCCGCCCGCAATGCCCACCACCCGGCAGCCACGGGCCTTTGCCAGGGCACCGAAGGCGCTGCCCACCGCGCCGGTAGCGGCGCTGACCACCACGGTTTCACCCGCCTTGGGGTTGATGATTTTGACCAGCCCGTACCAGGCTGTCACACCGGGCATGCCGACTGCGCCCAGGTAATGGCTCAGGGGCACATGGGTGGTATCCACACGGCGCAGCATGCCGGGCACGTTGGCATCGACCACGCTGTATTCCTGCCAGCCGCCCATGCCCACCACCTGGTCGCCCACGCTGAACCTGGGGTGGCGGCTCTCGACCACCTCGCCCACCGTGCCGCCAATCATCACCTCGCCAAGTGGCTGGGCAGCGGCGTAGCTTTTGCTGTCGTTCATGCGGCCACGCATGTAGGGGTCGAGGCTGAGGTAGTGGTGGCGCACCAGCACCTGGCCGTCGGCCAGGGCCGGGGTGTCGGTGGTCACCAGTTTGAAGTTGGCCACGGTGGCTTCGCCCACGGGGCGGTTGTCGAGCAGGATCTGTTGGTTCTGGGGCATGGGGTGTCTCCGGTGGGGTGTGGTCAGTCGGTGGGAATGGCGCTGGTGTCAGCGGAAAAGGTTTTGTTGTTCAAGGCGTTCACGCCACGCCCGCCGGTGGGCAGGCTGCGCACATATTTGAATGTGCCTGTGGCGTGGGCGCACAGCTTGCCGGTGGCATCCAGCACCCGGCCTTCGGTGAAGGCCATCGTGGCGGTGCGGTGCAGCAGCTTGCCCTGGGCCAGCAGCGGGCCAGCTTCGGCCCTGGCGGCGGCCATGAAGCTGGTTTTCATCTCGATGGTGACGCAGCCCATGCTGGCCTCGGCTCCGGCCAGCACGCTGCGGGCGGCATGGGCCATCACCACGTCCAGCAGCGTCATGCTGGCACCGCCATGCACCACGTTGAACGAGTTGAGGTGTTCGGGCCGGGCTGCAAACCGGATGTGGGCTTCGCCACCCTCCATGCGCAGCAGCTCGAAGCCCAGGTGTTCGACAAAGGGGATGTGGACAGTGAATTCCATGCGGTTTCGGCAAAGGGATTGAGGGAGCCGCATCATCCCTCAGCGGGACGACCGTGGCTCGGCGGGCCACTCAGCCGCCGATCAGTGCACTCACACCGCCGTCCACCGCCAGCCACTGGCCGGTGATGTGCTTGCCCGCATCGCTGGCAAACAGCAGGGTGATGCCTTTCAGGTCTTCATCGTCACCCAGGCGGCGCAGCGGAGCGTGGGCAGCCAGCTTGTCGGCACCCAGTTTGTCCAGCAGACCCACGGTCATCTTGCTGGGGAAAAATCCGGGGCAGATCGCGTTGACGTTGATGCCGTGCGGCCCCCACTCTCCCGCCAGCGTGCGCGTGAAATTGATGACCGCCGCCTTGGACGTGTTGTAGGCAATGGTCTGCATGCCCGGCGGGTTGCCACCCAGCCCCGCAATGCTGGCAATGTTGATGATGCGCCCGCCCCGGCTGCCCTGGCCATCTTCACGCGGCAGCAGCATGCTGCGGCGGGCCACCTGCTGGCACAGCAGAAAGTAGCCGCGCACGTTCAGGTTCATCACCTTGTCCCAGGCTTGGATAGGGTGGGTTTCAGCCGGTGCGCCCCAGGTGGCCCCGGCGTTGTTCACCAGGATGTCGATGGGGCCCATGCGTTGCAGGGTTTCGTCCACCAGATGGGTGATGCTGGCTTCGTCGGCGCAGTCGGCAGCCACCCAGCGGGCATCGATGCCTGCGGCCTGCAAGTCAGCCACGGCTTCCTCCAGATCGGCGGCCTTGCGCGACGACAGCATGATGCGGGCACCCGCCTCCCCCAGGGCATGGGCCATTTGCAGGCCCAACCCGCGCGATCCGCCGGTGACCAGAGCGGTTTTGCCTGCGAGTTTGAACAATTGCCGAATGGTGCGGGGTGAGCTGGAAGTGCTGGGTACGGGAGTCATGCGGGTGTTCCTGACTGGTTGGAATGGCCCCATTGTGTAAGCCTGGTGAACGCTTGGCGTGTCTCTTGGGTGATTGATCAGGGTAAATCTGGAGGGTTTTTCACAGTCGAAACCGCAACCTGATTGCGCCCACGGCGCTTGGCTTCGTACAAAGCGGTATCGGCCAACGCCAGCGCAGCCTCCACATGCTGGCCACCCGCCTGCAACATGACCACGCCGATGCTGGTGGTGATGGCAATGGGCTGGCCTTTGGCATCTTGCAGACTGTGCCGCTCCACTTCGCTGCGGATGCGCTCGGCCACCTGCATGGCACCATCGGCATCGGTTTCGGGCAGCAGCACGGCAAACTCATCGCCACCGATGCGGGAAATCAAATCCACATTGCGCACACAGCGGCGGCAGATATCGGCAAATGCCTGAATGGCCAAGTCACCCGTGGCATGGCCATGCCGGTCGTTGATGGACTTGAAGTGGTCGATGTCAATCAGCATCACGGCCAGGGCCGTGCCCGTGCGCTTGGCCCGGTTGATCTCATGCCCGGCCCGGTCGATGAAGCTGCGCCGGTTGGCCACCCCGGTGAGTCCATCGGTGTTGGCCAGCCTGACCAGCTCCTGCTGCTGACTCAGAATGCGCCAGTAGTGTCGCAAGGTCAGCAATGCCATGCCCCAGATCAGCAAGGCTGACAGGCCCAGAACCAACGACTGTTTCAGCCATCCCGCCTGCCAATGGGCATCGGCCTCGCTCACCACCACCACAAACGGAAGCTGATCGACGCGCCGCAGGCTGGTCAGGCCAGCTTGTCCATCGGCCAACGAGGCCGTGTGGCCCATGACGTGAGCCTGCCCGCTGCCCACAAACTCGCCGCAGCCCGACCAGTGAACCAGTTCGCCTATCTGGTTGCTGGCGGGGTTGCTGGCTACCAGCATGTGGTTGGTATCGACAATGGAAATGACCCTGCCGGACGGGCCGGACAACTGGCTGACCAGGCTGTCAAAAAATTTCAGGTCGATGCTGAAGGCTGCGTAGCCATGAAACCCAGGCTCTTTTCCGGGCAGGCGGCGGGCTTGCGTCACGTTGAGCACTTTGCCGATTTTGGCCACAAAGGTGTGGGTGACCAGGGTGTCCACACTGGGGTCGTTGCGCAGGGTCTGGCAATGCTCGAAGGCGCTGGCATCGAACCCCAGGCTGGCCGGCACGGTGGGCAGGTGGGTGATGACGCAATGCCGGTCAAAGTAGCCCACCCGGAAAGCATGTGGCACCGTGAGGCGCTTGTTGTCCATCCACTGGCTGCGCCGCTGGTGCCGGGCCTGTTGGGTGGCCGGAAACTGAAGCTCCGACAACTCCACCGCAGTGGCCAGATCGCGCAGCACATAGTCAGACTGGGCAAACGCCCCTTTGATCCACTCGCTGATCAGCAAACTGGTGTTGCTGAGCCGCTCTTCGGTGGCTTGTTGGGTGTGCTCATAAGTTACCTGGATGTGGTGCCCCAGCGAACCGGCCACCACCGCACAAAAAACGAAACAGGCCCAGGCACTGCGATACCGGTTGCGTTGTGTGGTCATGCCCCCATTTTGCATGGATTGCCTCTGGTTTGGCTGACACAGCGGCATGCTGAACGTGCATATCAGAAAGCTTCTTCTGGCATGGCGGCACAGAGCTGGTCGCGCTGGCTGACCACGTGCAGCCAGGCTCCTGTTTTGGGCAATTCGTAGTGATAAAAATAGGCGGCTGCGCGCACCCTGCCTGCCTGCTCAGCCACAGACAGCTTCGCATCGGTCTGCAACACCGTGCATGCCACATCCAGCCAGATCCAGGCCAGCACCGTGTGGCCGAAGGCTTGCAGGTAGGGCACGGCATTGGCCAGGGCCTCGGCGGGCTGGCCGGTGGCCCAGGCGGCCTGGGTGGCGGTACCCACATCGTGCAAGGCGGCTTTCAGGGCCAGGGCCTGGCTCAGCAGCTCGACAGCCTGTCCGCTGGCCTGCACCGCAGCGGTCTGGGCCAGGGCTTCGGCCTTGGCGGCGGTGGCCAGCATGCGCTGGCCCAGCAGCTTCAGGCCCCGGCCCTTTTCCATCAGCACCTTGCGGCCCAGCAGATCCATTGCCTGGATGCCGTGGGTGCCTTCGTGGATCATGTTCAGGCGGTTGTCGCGCCAGTATTGCTCCACGGGAAAGTCGCGCGTGTAGCCGTAGCCGCCGTGTACCTGGATGGCCAGGCTGTTGGCCTCCAGGCACCACTCGCTGGGCCAGCTTTTGGCAATGGGGGTCAGCACTTCCAGCAGCAGGCGGGCTTCGTCGGCGGCCTCGGGGGTGCCGGTGTGCTGCTCGTCCACCAGGCGGGCGCAATACAGCTCCAGCGCCAGAGCACCTTCGCAGTAGCTTTTCTGGGCCAGCAGCATGCGCTTGACATCGGCGTGCTCGATGATGCGCACCTGGGGCTGGCTGGCATCCTTGCGCACACTGCCGTCTGCGCTGGCCAGCGGGCGGCCCTGGGGGCGGTTTCTGGCGTAGTCCAGGGCGGCGTGGTAGCCCGCCATGCCCAGCATGGTGGCGGCCATGCCCACACCGATGCGGGCCTCGTTCATCATGTGGAACATGCATTGCAGGCCCTGGCCCGGCTGGCCGACCAGGTAGCCGATGGCCCCGGCCCCCTGCCCGTCCAGGCCAGCGCCGCAGTCCACGCCCTGCCCCGGTTGCACCCTGAACTGGCCTTCGCCGAAGTTGAGCAGCGTGTTGGTGGTGCCGCGCCAGCCGCATTTGTGGTTCAGGCCCGCCAGGGCCACATCGTTGCGCTGCCCGGTCAGCTCGCCGTCGGGCGTGACCAGCCGCTTGGGCACGATGAACAGCGAAATGCCTTTCACGCCCGGTGGCAGCTGGCCACTGGCATCGGGAATCTTGGCCAGCACCAGGTGGATGATGTTTTCGGTGAGTTCATGCTCGCCCGCCGAAATCCACATCTTGTTGCCGCGCAGCCGGTAGCGCGGCCCGAGGGCATCCTGCTGCCAGGGCACGCTGCTTTCGGCAGCACCGGCTTGACCGACATCCGGCACGGCACGGGTGGCCACATCGCTCAGGCTGGAGCCTGCCTGCGGCTCGCTCAGGCACATGGTGCCCGACCACTGGCCGGCAAATTCTTTGACGGCAAACACCTGCTTCTGCGCGGCGGTGCCGTGGGTCATCAGCAGGTTGGCATTGCCGCTGGTCAGCATGCCCGCGCCAATGCTGACGGAGGCATGGGCAAAAAAGGCGTTGGCCGCCGCCTCCACCGTGTAGGGCAGCTGCATGCCGCCCACATCGTAGTCTTGCGCGGCGCTGAGCATGCCGCTTTCGGCATAGGCCCGGTGGGCATCGTGCGTGGCCTGGGGCAGCACCACGCGCAGGCTGCCGTCGGGCTCGGTCACAGTGGCGGGCTCCTGGGTATCGATCAGGCGGTTGAAGGGGGCGTATTTCTCGCGGGCGATGCGCTCGCAGGTGTCGAACACGGCATCAAAGGTTTCGCGGCTGTGATCGGCAAAACGTGGGCGCTGGGTGAGCGAGGCCACCCCCAGCCAGTTGTGAATCAGAAAGTCGATGGTGGTGCGAAGTTTCATTTTTGATATGGAAAAAGTGGCTTTTATGCTTGCAATTCATGCACTTCAAGCCATCGGAAACAGATGCCTGTGCATGGCATTGGCTGGCAGAACCCAAGTGTGCAAGCAGTTTTCCTGATGGCAAGGGGGCACACCCTGAGCGCACAGCGCCAGCCGTCCCGGCAGCGACACTCCCCCACTGGCCAGCCCAGATTACTGGTGACCAAAGCACCTTCCAGTTGTGAAGTTGAAAATTTTCATCAGAGGAAATTGAAGATAACGGCTATACAACCACCAAAGACAGCGGGATGCACCGGAACACCTCCGAAAACACGGGCATCCACCCCGGTCTGTTAAAAGCCTGGGCATCGCATTGATCGCTTTTCATGACCGCACACACCTCCCATCTGGCCAGCCACCACCCTTCGCCCTCCGATTCACCGCTTCCACCCGACGTGGCGGCCCATGCCCAGGTGCATTGGATTCAGCACGGTGTGGCGCATTCGGCCCGCTGGCGCTGCGAGCGGGGCAGCGTGCCACCGCAGCGGGTGGTGATGGCCGATGACACCACCACCGCCGATGTGGCCTACCGGCAGGCCTGCGCGGGCACCGCCATGCTGTGGGAGGGTGATTTTCAGAATGCCCGCCAGCTGTTGCAGGCCATGGGCCGCCGTTGCGATGCCACACCCGACCGCAAGCGGCGCAAATCGGCCCGGCAAACCGCAGCGGTGCCCACCACCATGCCGCAAGCCTTTCACAGGCACCGCCAGGCCCAGGCCCAACGGGCGCGGATTCTGGGCATGCTGCTGCTGCCGCTGGCGGCCGATTACAGCCTGGCCATGCGCCGCGCCCCCGATGTGCAGCAGGCCTGCACCGAAGCCTGGGGAGCCGCGCTGGCGGAGGACGGCAGCAACGTGGTGTCGCTGCGCGAGCTGCTGGGCATGACCAGTGCGCAGGAGTGGCGGCGCGTGGGCGTGGAAGTGCCCGCCCTGGGTGCCGCGCCCGGCAACCGCATCTATCCTCATTACGGGGTGTTTTCGCCGGTGCGGGGCGAGTACATCGACCTGGTGGCCCAGGCTCCCCTGCCCCCTGTGGCCGGCAACACGCACGCCGCAGCCGTGGCGTTTGACATCGGCACCGGCAGCGGTGTGCTGGCCGCCATGCTGGCCCGCCGGGGCGTGGGCCAGGTGGTGGGCACCGATCAAAGCCCACGCGCCCTGCACTGCGCCCGGCTCAATGTGCAGCAGCTCGGGGTCGGCCATGCCGTCACGCTGGTGCAGGCCGACCTGTTTCCACCCGGCCAAGCCGCGCTGGTGGTGTGCAACCCGCCCTGGCTGCCCGCCCGCGCGGGCTCATCCATCGAGCAGGCGGTGTACGACGAAGACAGCCGCATGCTCAAGGGCTTTCTGGCGGGCCTGGCTGCGCACCTGCTGCCCCAGGGCGAGGGCTGGCTGATCCTGTCCGATCTGGCCGAACACCTGGGCCTGCGGACACGGTCCGAGCTGCTGGCGCTGGTGGCCGATGCCGGGCTGACGGTGCTGGGCCGCCTGGATGCCCGCCCCCGCCACGGCAAGGCCACCAACCCCGACGACCCGTTGCACGCGGCCCGCGCGGCAGAAGTGACTTCGCTGTGGCGGCTGGGCGCAGCCAGCGGAGCCTGAACCACAGCCCAACACACTCGGGAAGCAAAAAAGCATTCAAATCTACCCATCGTACTGGTAATTACCCTCTGTTGATACGCCAAAGCCGGTTCTAAGATGCTGAAGCTGAAATAGAACGGTCGTTCTTTTTTTATTTCCATCCCGACAACAGCAGGAGACAGGCATGAAGTTTTTGAAATTGGTCACCAGCGCGGCAGCGGCTTCGGCCTTGTTGGCCGCATGCGGCGGCGGCGACAGCGTGAGCGAAGGCCCCAGCTTCGATACATCCGGCGCACCCGGCAGTCTGGTGGCCACCCCGACGGCGCTGACCACGCTCACGCCAGCCGCATTCCAGGCCGCCGCACCCGCCAGCCTGTTCCAGGTGGCCGGTGTGCCCAAGTGCAATGTGACGTTCAACTACTTCCAGTACGGCACCGTGGGTGGGGCCGGAGAAAAAACCAGCGCATCCGGCGGCATCATGGTTCCAAGCGGCACCGATGCAGCCTGTACCGGCGAGCGCCCCGTGCTGCTGTATGCACACGGCACCACCACCGACAAAAACAAGAACATGGCCAGCCCGCAAGACAGCGAAGCAGCCCTGATTGCCGCCATGTACGCAGCCCAAGGCTACATCGTGGTGGCCCCCAATTACGCGGGTTATGAAGCATCCACCCTGCCCTACCACCCCTACCTGAACATGGATCAGCAGGCCAAAGACATGGTCGATGCCCTCGCTGCCGCCCGCAAAGGCTTTGCCGACGTGGGAGCCCGGGCCAGTGCCAAGCTGTTTGTCTCCGGCTATTCACAGGGCGGCTTTGTGTCGATGGCCACCCAGCGTGCGCTGCAACTGGCGGGCACCCCCGTCACCGCTGCGGCGCACTTGTCTGGCCCTTACGCGCTGGGCACGTTTGGCGATGCGGTGTACGCAGGCAACGTCAACCTGGGGGCCACCATCTTCTCGCCCCTGCTGACCACCAGCTTCCAGCGCACCTACGGCAACATCTACACCACCCCAAGTGAGATGTACGAGGCGGCCTACGCCCCCACCATCGAAACCCTGCTGCCCAGCACCACCGCGCAAAGCGTGCTGCTGTCCACCGGCAAGTTGCCTGCCACGGCCATGTTTGCAGCCGACTCCGCCCCCAAGCCCGCAGGGTTTGAATCGTTTTTTGGTGCGGGCAACCTGGTCAAAACCAGCTACCGCAACACCTACCTGGCCGATGCCGTGGCCAACCCCACCGCACCCAAGCACCCCTTGCGTGTGGCCGCCAACAAGAATGACCTGCTCCAGCAAAACTGGACACCCAACAAGCCCATGCTGCTGTGCGGCGGCAATGCCGACCCCACCGTGTTCTTCAGAGTCAACACCCAGGCGGCCCAAGCCTACTTTGCAGGCAAAGGCGTGCCAGCCCAGGCCGTGACCGTGCTGGATGTGGACAGTGCCGCCACCAGCGCCAGCGACCCGTTTGCCCAGGCCAAGGGCGGGTTTGCACAAGCCAAAGCCGCCACCGCAGCCGCAGGCACATCGGCCCTGATGCAGGCCTACCACGGCTCGCTGGTGCCCCCTTTCTGCAATGCCGCAGCGCGTGGCTACTTTGCACAGTTCTGAGGCTCATGGCCTGACCACCATCACCCCCACATGGAGTTTCTGAACATGAAAAAAACACTCATCGCCACCGCCGCCTGCCTCAGCTGCGCCGGAGCCTTCGCCCAAGTCAGCCTGTATGGCCTGGCCGATCTGAGCGTCACCCACGTCACAGGCTATGCCCAAGGCAGCGTCACCAAGCTGACCAGCGGCAACATGGAGGGCTCGCGCTGGGGCATCAAGGTGGAAGAAGACATGGGCGGTGGCTACAAAGCCTTGGCCACGATGGAAAGCCGGGTAGAGATGGAGACGGGCAGCGTGAGCAACCGCCCCACCTCCGGAAACCAACTGCCCGACCGCCTCACAGCCGGTCTGCCGCCCTCGGTGGCCACAGCCCTCACCAATGCGGCCATTGGCCCCACCCTGGGCGTGAACCTGAACAACAACGGCTTTGACCGCCAGGCTTGGGTCGGGCTGGTCACGCCAGTGGGCGGCATCCTGGCTGGAAAGCAGTACACGCCTGCGTTTGAAACTTTTGGCACCTTCGACACCATGAACTTCCAGAGTTCACTGTCAGCCGGCCAGATTGCCGCCACACCCCCCACCATCGACATCCGCACCGACCGGGCTTTGCAGTACCGCATCGTCAAAGGCCCCTGGAACGCCGCCCTGATGTACGCCTTTGGCCCCGGTGCCGTGGGCGACAAAAGCCGCCTGATCGGCATCAACACCATCTACAAGAGCGACACCTTCAGCGCCGGTTTTGGCTTCAACACCAAAGACAACGCAGCGGGCCAGCAAGCCCTCAAAACCACCGTGCTGGGCGCTTCCATGAACATGGGCACCTGGCTGGTATCGGGCATGTATGGCCACATTCAGGAGCCCAACGCCTCGTCAGGCCCGGCCCTGAGCACCGGCCTGACCGCTGCGGGTGTGCCCGCCGCACTGGTGACCAGCGTGCTGGATCGCCTGAAACAGGATGCCGACCTGCTGCACCTTGGCGTGCGCTACAACCTGGGCAACCCCGGTCACCACGTCACCCTGGCCTGGAACCGCCTGAACGACAAGCGGGCCGCCAACGCCGACACCACTTCCTACGGCGTGGCCTACACCTACCCGCTGTCCAAGCGCACCAGCCTGAATGCCGTGCTGACCCGCTTCGTCAACTCCGGCACAGGCCAGGCCGCGCCGGGCGGCAACGGCTACCTGGGTGGTGTGACCGCCTCGGCAGGCAAAGACTCCACATCGCTGGCACTGGGCATCCGCCACGTGTTCTGATTTTCTCGGTGGCACTGTGCGGATGCCAAGCGTCCGCACCTCCTTTCATCCGCCACCCGGCAACGGGCTGGCGGATTTTTTTCGTCCGCCGTTTTCGTGCGTTCTGCCGATGGCACGCCTGCCTGACGTGAATCGGCAGCACCTGCCCCCATCCCCATGCACACCAGGATCGGGCACAGCTGCGCACAATGAGTGCATACAAGATTACAAATTACCCGGCACGAAACAGCTTGGTGCATTTTTCAGGCCTGTGTTCCGTCAAAAACAGGCACACGTTTTGCTGGGCAGCCAGCATCTCTTGACCGCACCGCGTTTGGCGCGGGCTGTCAGGCAGATGCCGGAGGCACTTCGGTGCCCGCATTCAGCAACCTATCCTTGGAACAAACATGAAAAAAACACTGGCCCTGGCCACCTGCCTGACATTGGCCGCCACCGCAGCCCAGGCTCAAAGCACCGTTCAGCTCATGGGCTTGGCCGACATGTATGTGGGCTCCATGCGCATGGCCGGTGATGCCAAAAGCACCAGCAAAGTGGGCAACAGCGGCATGACCACCTCCTGGTGGGGCATGAAGGGCACAGAAGACCTGGGTGGTGGCCTGAAGGCCAACGTGGCCCTCACTGGCTTCCTGCGCATGGACTCCGGCAGCACAGGCCGCTTCGGTACCGACACCATGTTCTCGCGCGATGCCAACGTCAGCCTGTCTGGCTCCTTTGGCACGGTGATGGCCGGTCGCGGCATGGCCCCCAACTTCCTGCCCACCATCCTGTTCAACCCCCTGGGCGACTCGTTCACCTTCTCCCCACTGGTGATCCATGCCAACGTCACCCAAGGCGCCACCTGGCCCGCCCGCACCACCCCAGCCGACACCGGCTGGTCCAGCCAGATCGTGTACTCCACGCCCAAAATCGCCGGTTTCAATGCCAACATCCACTACCAGCTGGCGGGTGTGTCCGGCAAAAAAGATGTGGGCCTGAACGCTTTCTACAGCATCGGCCCAGTCAGCCTGACTGCCTTCTGGGAACAGGCCCAACTCAGCAACCCCGTGGTAGCCGCGTTTACCGATGGCTCCACCAAAACCGACTGGATGCTGGGCGGCACCTACGACGCAGGCGTGGCCAAAGGCTTCCTGACCTATGGCCAGGCCAAGTCAGACAAGAGCACGGGCAATGCCAAAACCACCCAGCTGGGCGTGTCCGTGCCGATGGGCGCAGGCAAAGTGCTGGCCTCTTACGCCACCACCAAAAACACCACCATCGGCAAAACCCGCGACACCTTCACCGTGGGCTACGACCACTTCCTGTCCAAGCGCACCGACGTGTACACCATGCTGATGAACGACCAGGTCACCGGAGCCACCAGCGGCACCAGCCTGGGCTTCGGCGTGCGTCACCGCTTCTGAAGCCACCAGCACGCCTGAACCGGCATGCACGCACCTGCGTCGCAGGTGCCAACCCGGCTCCAAAGCCGCCAGCCCACCCCAGGCTGGCGGCTTTTTTTCATTGTTTGCTGACATGCCCAAGGCTTAAACTGGCTGCGCCCTGCCCCAACCGCAGACAACTGGAGAACCCCTGCCATGCAACCCACCGACTGGATCTGGATCGCCGCCGCTGCGGTGGCCGCCCTCTACGCCATCACCGTGTACAACCACCTGGTGCGCCTGCGCAACGCCATGTCCAATGCGTTTGCCCAGATCGACGTTCAGCTCAAGCGCCGCTACGACCTGGTGCCCAACCTGGTGGAAGTGGCCCGCAAATACCTGCAACACGAGCGCGAGACGCTGGAAGCCGTCATTGCAGCCCGCAACCAGGCCCGCAGCGCCGCCACCCAGGCCCGCGCCCACCCCGAGCAGGCCGCCGCCGTCCTGGCCCTGGGCAGTGCCGAAGGCGTGCTGGGCGGTGCCCTCGGGCGGCTGATGATGGTGGCCGAGGCCTACCCCGAACTCAAGGCCGACCAGACCATGCGTGAGCTGTCCGAAGAACTCCAGTCCACCGAAAACCGCATCGGCTTTGCCCGCCAGGCCTACAACGACGCGGTGCTCAGCTTCAACGACCGTGCAGGCCAGTTTCCGGCCAACCTGGTGGCGCGGGTGCTGGGCTTTGCCCAGGCCGCCATGCTCGAATCCACCGAATCACCCGAAGAACGCAAGGCCGTGCGCGTGCAGTTCTGATCGACCATGCGCTTTCGTGAGTACCAGGCCGAGGCCCACAGCACCTCCCGCCGCCTGGTAGCAATGTTTGTGTTCACCATTGCGCTGACGGTGGCGGGCGTGAATGCCGCACTGTGGCTGGCGTGGCGGCTGCTGGTGGTGGACATGTTGAGCACCCCGCGCTGGTTTTTCGAGGCCAACACGGCCATGACCCTGCTGTTTGTGCTGGGCGGCTGGTGGGTCGAAAGCCTCCAGCTGCGCCAGGGCGGAGCCCATGTGGCCCACATGCTGGGCGGGCGCGAAATCACCGCGCCACGCGACCTGGCCGAGCGCCGCCTGCGCAACGTGGTGCATGAAATGACCATCGCCAGCGGCCTGCCCATGCCCAGGGTGTTTGTGCTGGATCGCGAAGAAGCCATCAACGCCTTCGCCTCAGGCTGGACGGCTGAAGACAGCGCCATCACTGTCACCCACGGAGCCCTGCAACGCCTCACCCGCGACGAGTTGCAAGGCGTGGTGGCACACGAGTTTGGCCACATCCAGAGCGGCGACACCCGGCTCAACATGCGCCTCATCGGCATGGTGTTCGGTTTGCAGATGGTTTACACGCTGGGCCAGACCCTGGCCCAGCGCAATGAACACGGGCAGCACAGCGCACTCGCCCTGCTGGGCTGGGCCCTGATGGGTGCGGGCAGCATAGGCTGGCTGGCCGGGCGGCTGCTGAAGGCCGCCGTGTCGCGCCAGCGCGAATTTCTGGCCGATGCCCATGCGGTGCAATTCACCCGCCTGCCCGATGGGCTGGGCAAAGCCCTGCTGAAAGTAGCCGGGCAGCGCACCCAGGGCGAGCGCCTGCACCACCCCCAGGCCGAGCTGGTGTCGCACCTGCTGCTGTCGTCCGACGTGTGGGTGCGCGGCGGCTGGCTGGCCTCGCACCCGCCGCTGGCCGAGCGCATCCGCCGCCTGCTGGGCCGCGTGCCACCCGACCTGCCCGCCAACCCTGTGAGCATGGACGATGAACCCGACCACCTGGCCCTGCATGCCACCGCGCTGGCCCCCGGTGCGAAAAAGGCCACCACCCGCGCCAGGCATGCGCAAGCCCCAGACCCGCACACCACCACGCCCGAACCAGCCGATGCAACGGCAACCGCACCGCCCCAACCCGGTGGCCCCACCCCGCCGCCAGACTGCCTCAGCCTGCCGCCGTGGTCGCCCCCCAGCGCCATCCGGGCCACGCTGCTGGCGTTTCTGGTGCCAGGGCCAGACAGCCCCGAGCACACCGTTTGGCTGGCGGTAATGGGCCACACATCCACACTCCCCCAGGCCCAGGCGGGCAGCACACACGACAACAGCCTGGCCAGCGTGTGGGCCTTGCCCGCACGCCAGCGCCAGCCCTGGCTGGAGCATGCCCTGCACCGCGCCCGCAGCCTGCCGCCAGATCAGCAAGCCCGCACCCTGCGCGATGCCGTGGCCCTGGTACGGGCCAATGGCCGGGCATCGCTGCATGAATTTCTCATCCTGAACCTGATCCGGCAGACCCTGGCCACGGCATCTCCCGACAGCCAACCGCCTGCCAGCCCAGCCGCACCCCAATCAGCAGACAGCCCCCAGCAGGAGCCGACACAAACGCTGACCCTGGCCGACTGTGTACCCGACATCTGGCGCGTCAGCCTGGCGCTGGGCCAGCTGGCCGGGCCGCCACGGGCACCCACCGCCCGCAGCCCCGCCGCGCCAACCTCAGCCGCCACCTCCACGCCCACAACCGCTGCCCCCACCATTGCCACCGCTTCCGGCAACCCTGAACCGGCCCATATCTGGGCCAGCGCCGTTCTGCACGGCCTGGGGCTGGCCGCACACACAGGCCACACCGCCCGCCAGGCCGCAGCGGATCACGGCTTTTCTGCGCTCGACGCATCCATCCGGCGGCTGGCCCGCCTGGGTGCGCTGCACCAGCCCGCGCCGGTCAAACAGTGGTGCCAACCGGGCAACCTCACGGGCGAGGCCGCACAACCGCTGGCCGATGCCCTGCACTGCCTGTGCCAGCTGATCGACTCGCCCATGCCGCCCGCCTTGCTGGCCTGCTTTGACACTCCGACAGCGGCCCAACACGCACTTGGCGGCTGAAGCTGATGCGGTGGCTCAGCCAGCTACGTCCAACCCTGCACAAACCAAAAAACAAGCCAACAGTGAATAGGGGGGCACATGCCGGGTTGGCACACCTGTGCAGCCAGCGCGGGCGCGGCCTGTCTCAGGCTGGAGCAGAACGGGGCAAATCGGGGGCCCAAACCAGCGGCATGCATATTGCCCGTGGGGTGTGCGTTTTTTGCGAGGAGACAACACCCCATGAGCACCCAAATCAAATCCACCGCCTCCGCCCCCGCCCCATCCGCCAGCGACCCCTGGGCGCTGGCAGCGGGCATGGCCGCCCCCTGGCGCACCACCCAGTACCGCATCGACCCGGTGGCCAAAATGCTGCACCTGTGGATCACCCGCCACCCGCAGCCCGAAACCGTGGCCAAAAAACGCAGCTGGCTGGGCCTGTTTGGCACCGCCAGCGCCCCCGCTGCGGCACCCGCCCCCGCCCAGGGGCCGGAAATGCAGTGGCGGCACCTCAACTGCATGGACTACACCTGCGTCATCCACACCACCGACGTGCTGGAAGAACGCCACCACGACCTGCCCTGGCTGGGCAAACCCGGCATGCCCTTCAGCAACCGCATGGCCAAACAGGTCATCCAGACCGTTTCCAACGGCGTGGAGCTGTCCACCGTGGCCGACCTGTACAGCATTGCCTACGCCGACCTGTGGAAGTTCAAGTTCGCCATCGACAACGGCCAGGCCGATGCACAGCGCAGCGCACCGCCTGCACCCGCCGCAGCCAGCGCCGCCCCGGCGGCACCGCAGGCACACGCCATTCCCGATGTGGCCCACCCCGTGTGGGAGCGCCTGATTGAAGGCCAGCTGAGCATCGACATCCAGACCCTGGGCCTGCAACTGCTGCTGAGCAAGCTGCGCCAGCAGGTGCAGCTGCAACCCACGCCCGAAGTCAGGCAGGTGAAACTGCGCGAGCTGCACCGCTACACCCTGCGCAACGCCCACAGCCTGGTGCATGAACTCACGCAGATCAAGCAACTGGCCAAGGAGCTGGCAGCATGAACGCCAACGCACTCCAACCCCGGCTGATGGATGCCGACAGCGCCAGCGCACTCATCCGCAGCGGCGTGCCGCTGGCCATCGCAGCCGATGAAGACACCCTGGCCGCCCTGCCCTGCGGCCTGTGGATAGGCGGCACCATTCCTTACTTCATGGGGCAGAACGGCGGCATCACCTCGCGCAGCCAGGTGTTTGTCACGCCGCTGCCGGTGTTGGAAGGCCTGCACCCGCAGATCGAATGCCACGACAGCGCCACCCTGTCGCAAGTGTGCGTGCAGGCCCCCGACAACGGTTTCTCGCTGATCATCATGCCGGCGTTTTCGGAGGTGCATGTGGACTACGCCCAGGGCGCGGCCATGTACGACGACATGTTCATGAAGCCCGTGGTGGGCTGGGTGGCCGGCATCCACCTGGACGACATGGGCAAACGCAGCCCCAAGGTGCGCGATGGCCGCCACAGCAGCCTGCTGGACAACGTGGCGGTGGTGGCCCATGTGCCGCTGCCCGAGCACACCAGCGCCCAGGTGCGCATCGTCAACCTGTTCAACCAGGGTACGGGCGATGTGCTGGAGTTTGACCACAGCGGTTTTGAAGCGAGCAGCTGCCGCGTGAATGGCGTGCCCGCCTCGCTGGCCGCCTACCTCAAGGCCAAGGGCCACGACACCCGCCTGCCGCTGGTGGCCGACTACAGCGGCGCGTCCATCAACGTCAGCATCAAGGCGGTGGACCATGCGCACGACCAGGTGGCGTTTTACGCGCCAGTGTTCCAGCATGTGCAGTACCGGCTGGCCAAGCCGTTTGACGACAGCTATGAGCACGCCTTTCTGGCGAGGGCCGCCGAGCAGTTGCCCCGGCAATCGGCCAGCTTTGCCTGCAACTGTGTGCTGAACTACTTGTACTCGGAGCTGGAAGGCAAGCACACCGGGGGGATCACTGGCCCCATGACTTTTGGCGAAATTGCCTATGTGTTGCTGAACCAGACGCTGGTTCACCTGACGTTGGAGACGCGCTGAGGGCGGGTTGTGGTGCAGCTGCTTGGCTGGCCTTGGTGGTTACGTGCTGTTTCTTTGCTGGCGAGCTGTTTCTTGGCTGACGTGTGTGGTGGCGAGCCGCACCGTGCTGACGTGGCGTGCTGGGGAGGG
>CALMMY010000464.1 GCA_937868695.1 uncultured Comamonadaceae bacterium | reverse complement strand
GGTACGACAACGAGTGGGGCTACTCCAACAAGTGCCTGGAGATGGCTCGCGTGGTGGCCGGTTGAACGGAGTACGCACCATGGTCATGAAATTCATCCGTTTTTCCGATGTCATTGCCAGCGGCCAGGCTGCGGGCAAGCGCGTGTTCATCCGCGCCGACCTGAACGTGCCGCAGAACGATGCCGGTGAGATCACCGAAGACACCCGCATCCGCGCCAGCATTCCCGCCGTGAAGATGGCACTGGAAGCCGGTGCCGCCGTCATGGTGACCAGCCACCTGGGCCGCCCCACCGAAGGCGAGTTCAAGCCCGAAGACAGCCTGGCCCCCGTGGCCGCCCGCATGAGCGAACTGCTGGGCGCACCCGTGCGCCTGGTGGCCGACTGGGTGGACGGCAACTTCAGCGTCGCCCCCGGCGAAGTCGTCATGCTCGAAAACTGCCGCCTGAACAAAGGCGAGAAGAAAAACAAACCCGAACTGGCCGAAAAGCTGGGCAAGCTGTGCGACATCTTCGTCCACGATGCCTTTGGCACCGCCCACCGCGCAGAAGGCACCACCTACGGCATCGCCGAAACCGCACCCATCGCCTGCGCAGGCCCACTGCTGGCCGCTGAAATGGATGCCATCGGCAAAGCCCTGGCCAACCCACAGCGCCCACTGATCGCCATCGTGGCGGGCAGCAAAGTCAGCACCAAGCTCACCATCCTGCAAGCCCTCTCCAGCAAGGTTGATGGCCTGATCGTCGGCGGCGGCATCGCCAACACCTTCATGCTGGCTGCGGGCCTGAGCATCGGCAAGAGCCTGGCCGAACCCGACCTGGTGGGTGAAGCCAAGGCCGTGATCGAGGCCATGAAAGCACGTGGTGCAGAGGTGCCGATTCCCACCGACGTGGTGTGCGCCAAAGCCTTCAGCCCCGACGCTGAAGCCACCGTCAAGGCCGCCACCGATGTGGCCGATGACGACCTGATTCTGGACATCGGCCCCGAAACCGCTGCCAAGCTGGCCGCGCAGCTGATGAAGGCCGGCACCATCGTCTGGAACGGCCCCGTGGGCGTGTTCGAGTTCGCCAAGTTCGAAAACGGCACCAGGGGAATAGCCCAGGCCATTGCCGACAGCGCGGGCTTCAGCATCGCCGGTGGTGGCGACACGTTGGCGGCCATTGCCAAGTACGGCATTGAAAAGCAGGTGGGCTACATCAGCACCGGCGGCGGTGCTTTCCTGGAAGTGCTGGAAGGCAAGACCTTACCCGCCTTCGAAGTGCTGGCCCGCCGCGCTGGCTGAGTGCCGCCCGGCATGTTCAGCCGGGCTGGGCCTGGCTGAACGAACATACCAGCATTTATTTCTGTAGCTTATATCGCTTGCCAGTCAGGCGTTGAGGCCCTTTTTGTCTTGTAATTTTTCCGGAGAGCCACCATGGCCCTGATTTCTCTTCGTCAACTGCTGGACCACGCAGCTGAAAACGGCTACGGCCTGCCTGCTTTCAACGTCAACAACATGGAGCAGGTGCAGGCCATCATGCAGGCGGCCGATGCCGTCAACTCGCCCGTCATCCTGCAAGGCTCGGCCGGGGCGCGTTCGTATGCGGGCGAGCCGTTTTTGCGCCACCTGATTCTGGCCGCCATCGAGATGTACCCCCACATCCCCGTGTGCATGCACCAGGATCACGGCGCGTCGCCCGGCGTGTGTTTCCGCTCCATCCAGTCGGGGTTTTCGTCGGTGATGATGGACGGCAGCCTGCTGGAAGACGGCAAAACCCCCGCCAGTTACGACTACAACGTGCGCGTCACCCGCCATGTGGCCGACCTGGCCCATGCCTGCGGCGTGTCGGTGGAAGGCGAGCTGGGCTGCCTGGGCAGCCTGGAAACCGGCAAGGCCGGTGAAGAAGACGGCCACGGGGCCGAAGGCGTGCTGGATCACTCCGCGCTGCTGACCGACCCCGACGAGGCCGTCGACTTTGTGGCCAAAACCCAGGTGGACGCGCTGGCCATCGCCATCGGCACCAGCCACGGTGCCTACAAATTCACCAGCAAGCCCACCGGCAAGGTGCTGCGGATTGACCGCGTAAAGGAAATCCACGCCCGCATTCCCGATGTGCATCTGGTGATGCACGGCAGCTCCAGCGTGCCCGAAGACTGGCTGGCCATCATCAACAGTTACGGCGGCGACATGGGCCAGACCTACGGCGTGCCGGTGGAGGAAATCGTCGAAGGTATCAAGAACGGCGTGCGCAAAGTCAACATCGACACCGACCTGCGCATGGCCAGCACCGGCGCCATTCGCCAGCACCTGGCGCAGGATCGCAAGAACTTCGATCCCCGCAAGTTCTACAAGGAAGCCACCAAGGCCATGAAAGGCATCTGCGCCGCCCGCTACGAAGCCTTCGGCAGCGCAGGCATGGCCAGCCGCATCACACAGGTGTACAGCCTGGAGACCATGCAGCGCCGTTATGACAAGGGCGAACTGGCTCCGCGTGTGGCCTGAACCGCAGCCCTCAGCGCAAACTGACGGTGCCAGCCTTCCACAGCGGGTTCTGCCAGCGGTAGAAGGCGCTCAGGCTGGAGGGCTGGTCGGCCTGCTTTTCGGTTGCCAGGGTGGCCAGGTGCAGGGTTTCAAAGGTGGTGCGGTGGCGGCCGCCGGTCTGCACCTCGCGGGCGGCCAGCATCAGCCGGGTGTTGGGCACCCAGCCCGCAAATTCGATGTAACCCGGCGCACCCGCCTCGGTGCCCGGTGGCACGGCATCCACCTGCCAGCCATTGCCGCTGCCTGTCTGGCGGAACACCCACATCTCGCGCCACTGGTCCAGCGGCTGCACGGCCAGCGCCAGCGCATCGCCCTGGGGTGACACGGCCAGCGATGCCTGCCAGACGATGCCCCAGGTGCAGCGCCGCAGCAGGGGCTGGCGGGCATCGTGGGTGGCATCGACCAGGTTGACGCAGGTTTCGCCCGGTTCCCCGGCGGTCAGCACGATGGTGGGTCTGCCGTCCTTGCCGGGGGCGGGTGGGGTTGCTGTGGGTGTGATGGCGGGCACGGCACCCCAGCGCGATGCCCCCACGCGGATGGCCGCGTCGTTGCGGGCAGCGGCATCGCTTTCCATCAGCTCCTGGGGGTTGGCGGCGGCCAGCGCGTCAATGGCGCGGTGGGCGGCTTCGGCAACGGCGGGTGCGCCGGGCTCGCTGCGCCGTGCCCGCTGGTAGGTCAGGCTGGCCCACACGCCCGCCTTGCGCAGGTGCAGGCGGTTTTGCCACACCGGGGGCAGGCGGGCGGTCTGCACCCTGTCCAGCACCTCGGCACGCCAGTTGTCCAGGGCAAAGCGTTCGGTGGGCGTGAGGGCGGGCGACACGCATTCGTGCCGGGTCAGCGACAGGGCGGCCTGGGCTTTTTGCAAATCGGTGGCGGGCAGGGCCAGCACGCGCCGGGCCGCATCGCCATTCGGGCACAGCTGAATCTGGCCGTCGCGCTCGAAGCTGGTCATGGTCACGCCGTGGCTGGCCGCCACTTCCAGGTGGGCGGACAGGGCTTCACCGGCTTTGCCAGGGCGGCCTGCGGTGGCGCGGTTGGCCAGGCGCTCCGACATGGCGCTGAGTGCATCGAACACATCGCTGTGGATGGCCGGTGCCGGTGCGGCCCGCAGGTAGGCGGCGGCGTAGGCCATGCCCAGGGCTTCGGTGCCGGGCATGTCTTTCAGAAAGCGCACGGTGCCCAACAGGTCGGGGGCTGCCTCGGGGGTGAGCGGCTGCACCCGCACCTGGCTGGCGCGCACATAGCCGCCGCGCTCGCGGCGGTGGTCGTACACCTGGAGAAAGTCGCCTTTTTCGCCCCGGATTTCCAGCGTGTCGCCCTGCCAGAACATGGCCTGCTGTGCGGCGGAGTCCCTGGGGGCAGCACGCAGGGCACTCTGGTCCTGGGTGACGATGGCAATGGCGGCGAGTGCGGTGACCAGCATGGTGTGTCCTTTCAGCAGTCGGGTGCGGTACGGGTGTGCAGGCTCACTGCTCGGTCTGGCCGTTGTCGGTGCCATCTGCGGGCAGCAGGGGCTGCATGGGCATCTGTGGCTGGGCGGTCGGTGTGGGCGGTGTGGCCTTGGTACCCAGCAGGGCCGCACCGATGAAGCCGCCATCGGTGGGGGTGGGTGCGATGATCACGGAGATCTTGTCCGACAGCTTGTCGGCCATGGCCTTCTGGATCAGCAGCGGGTTGTGCTGGATAAGTGCGCCATCGCGGGCCAGCTGCTCGCTGGCAATCTTGCCCAGGCGTTCCTGGCGGTAGGCTTCGGCATCGGCCAGCTTGCGGCGCGATTCGGCCTCGCCCACGGCCTCGATCTGGCGGGCCTGGGCATTGGCTTCGGCGCTCTTGATGCGGGCCACCTTTTCTGCCTCGGCCTCCAGGCCGCGCTGCTCGATCTGCTTTTGCTTGAAGGGCAGGATGTGCTTCATGGCCTCGGCCTGGGCCTTGGCGGCAATGATCTGTTCCTGGCCTGCGGCTTCTGCGGCCTTTTCGCGGCGCACCTTGTCGGCTTCGCCTTCCAGATCGCTTTGCTTGACTTGCTTTTCTTTCAGATCCAGCGTGTAGCGCATCTTTTCGCTCGACAGTTCTTCGGCCAGCATCCTGTCCATGCCGGCGCGGTAGTCGTCAGGCAGATCGACCCGCCCAATCAGCACGGCCTGGAGCCGGATGCCGTCCCGGTCGAGGGCGGTGCGCACTTCGGCTTCGATGCTGTCGCGGATTTCCTGGCGCTTGGCTGAAAAAATCTCGCGCACCGTGTAGCGCGAGAAGGTTTTGTACAGCACGCCCTGCACGGCGGGCTCCACCACCTGGTGGCCGATGTCGTCGGGCAGGTTGCGGGCCACGGCGGCAATGCGGGCCGGGTCCAGTGCGTAGCGCACCGTCACGTCCACGCCCAGCGACAGGCCTTCGATGCTCTGGAACGGGGCTTCCTGGCCTGCCTCGGGGCGGTACACCTGGTCGCGCAGGCTGAAGCGGCGCAGCTCGTGCAGGCCGGGGATGACCAGCACCGCGCCTTCGCGCATTTCGGCGCTGTTGCCAGTGAGCTGGTTGATGCGCACAGCCACCTCGCCGCGCTCCACACCCTGCATGGGCGGGTGCCGGTAGGCGGCATAGCCGCACAGGCCCACCACGGCGATGGCAATCAGGCTGCGGCGTGCGCCGTGGATGGTTCGGCCAACGGTGATGGCTCCGCTGCCAAGGGCCTGGCCGCTGCGGCTGAGCCCGTGGCCCAGGGTGTTCAGGATGTGTTCAAAACGTTCGCTCATGGTGTTCTCCGGTTGAGGTGTCTTCGGTTGGTTGGCATCGTCTGGGCGCTGGTCGGAAGACGGTGGCAACCAGTGCGTTGGCATGGCTGTCATGGTGCGACGGGAGGGCCGGAGCAAGCCATGCCGCCGCGAGGCGACTTTGGTTCGCCGCACTGCCAGACGCTTCACGGGCGTGAAGAAACACTCACACCGGCCACCGCTGCCGGGTGGCAAAAACCGGGATACTTTGCCGACCGACCCGCCGTCTCGCCTGCACGAGAGGCCCCCGAGATGCCCTCAAGGAGCTGCCCATGACCCGAGTTGCCGTCATCGAGGACGACATTCCCACCAGCAACCAGCTGAAGCACTGGATCGAGTCCGCCCGGCCCGGCATCGTGGTGGATCAGTGGTTCAACCGCGACGATGCCGAGGCCGCCATTGGCCGTGAGGATTACGCGCTGGTGACGCTGGACATCGAGCTGGGGCGCGAGCGCCACGCGGGCGTGGCCATCATCAACGCCATCAACAAGACCGGGCGCGGCACGCCGGTGCTGGTGGTGTCGGCCATGCCGGCGGCCATCTACCGCAGCATCATGAAAGCGCTGGATGCCTGGGATTACCTGCAAAAAACCGCCTTCGAGGAGGCCGACTTCATCGAGACATTCCTCGAAATCCTGCGTGCCGGGCGCGAGCGCAGCCCCCCCCGCCACCCCGAGCCCGCCGCCCACGAGCTGGCCCTTGACCCCCTGCGCCAGAGCACGCCGCTGTGGTGCGGCAAGCGGGTCAACCTGCCGCTGACGGCGCAGCGCATCCTGTCCACCCTGTACCAGCGCCGGGGCGAGGTGGTGTCTTACGACGAGCTGTTTGCCGTGGTCAAAAGCGGGCGCAACCGCGACAACATCCGCAAGCACATCAGCACCATCCGCGAGGCTTTCCGCGAGCTGGACGAACACTTTGACCGCATCGAAAACGTGCCCATGCGCGGTTTCCGCTGGGTGGAGGGCAGCGGTCGATGACGGCCAGGGCGCTGCTGGCCTGGCTGGCCTCGTTCCGGCTGCGCATCCTGCTACGCACGGCGTTTCTGCTGCTGGCGCTGACGGTGCTGGCCATGACGGTGACGGTGTTGCAGGAAGAAAAGCAGCGCAGCTACGACAACTACCGCCACAGCCTGGACAAAACCCGCGAGCAGATTCTGGCCCGGCTGCACCACCCGGCGGGCCAGCTGGCGCTGCTCAACCCCGGCTGGAACCTGGCGGCGGCAGCGCGTGGCCGCCCGGTGGTGCTGCCGTACGCGGCCCTCGATTTCGATGACCAGAGCAAGGTGCGCAGCGCCATTGAAATGTCGGGTTGCCTGGTGCATTACCCCGGCGATGCCAGTCTGTGCGTGGCTATTGGCAACAACCCCTGGGCTGGTGGTTTCATCTACGCCGCCGGTACCTTTGCCAGCGGGCCGCTGCAAGCCCACCGCATCGGCGACGAGTTTCTGGACACGGCCCACCGCCTGCGTGTGCGCGTCAGCCTGCGCGGGCAGAGCTGGCAGTGGCTGGCCCCGTTCGAGGCCTTGCCCGCAGCGGCCAATGCCCGCAACGAGGGCTTGCGTGGCCGCTTCACCGGCTATGCCGAGTTGCCTGGCCGCGACTACACCGGTACCCGCCCGGTGCGCGAGTTCCGTGGCTGGGTGTGGCAGAGCGGGGCGTGCGCAGACGCTGAGGCTACCGACCGCGACAGCTGCCCGAAAAAAGCCTTTTTCTCGCTGCGCCTGCCCGTTGAGGCGCTGCGCGAGGCCCTGTTCCAGCAGGCCAGGCCGGTGTGGCCGCCGCCCGATCTGGATCAGTTCGAGGTGCGCATCGAGGCGCTGCCGCCCGGCGACGGGCCAGCGCTGTTCGACAGCCAGCGCACCGATGGCCTGGCTCCCTTTGCGCTGGACCAGCTGGCCGGTCTGCTGCTACCCGGTGAAAGTCTGGTGATCCGCCGTCACGGCGGCACACCGGGCGCAGCACAGGAGATTGCCCGCATTGCCGGGCGTGACGAGGCGCACGAAACCTCGTCGCCCCTGCTCACCCGCCTCATCCTGAAGCTGCCGGTCCAGCAGATCGACACCCCGGAGGTGGCGCTGAACGAGGTCATCAGCACGCCGCTGGGCAGTTACGAGCTGCAACTGCGCGGCGATGCCCGCAGCGTCAACCAGACGCTGTCGGTGGTGGCCACGCGCCTGTCGTGGTTTGTGGGGGCCATGCTGGGGGCCATCGCGCTGGCCTGGCTGGTGATCGAGGTGGGGCTGATCCACCGCATTGCCCGCCTGACGCGGCGCACGCGGGGGCTGTCGCAATCGGTGCAGACCGAGGGCGGGCTGGAGCGCTACCAGCTGGCCGACCTGCGCGGCCATGACGAGCTGGGCTTGCTGGCCACCGCGCTCAACGAGCTGCTGCGCCGGGTGCGCGAGGATGCCGGGCGCGAAAAAATCCGCGCCGGGCAGGAAAAAGACATGTGGCACGCCGTGGGCCACGAAATCATGTCGCCGCTGCAAAGCCTGCTGGCCCTGCACGGCCAGGCCGATGATCCCAGCCACCGCTACATCAGCCGCATGCAGCAGGCGGTGCGCGTGCTCTACGGCAGCGCCAGCCCCAGCGAAGCGTTTGAGCGCAGCCAGTTCGAGGTGGCCGCCGTGGATCTGGCCAGGTTTGTGCGCAACGTGGCCGAGAACGCGGGCATTGCCGATGTGGTGTGCAGTGGCTGCAACCAGCCCGTCTGGGTGCGGGCCGACGAATACCCGCTGGAAGATGTGTTCGGCCACCTGCTGGCCAATGCCGAGCGCCACCGCAGCCCCGGCACTGCCATCACGCTGCGCCTGGCCACCGACGGGCACCATGCCACCGTCACCATCCACAACCACGGGCCACTCATTCCCGCCGATATGCTGGAAAAAATCTTCGAGTACGGCGTGTCAGACCAGCCCGATGCGGCAGCGGCAGGCAGCCGGGGGCAGGGCTTGTTTGTGGCCAAAACCTACATGGCCAAGATGGGCGGCACCATCACCGCCAGCAACCAGGCCGATGGAGTCAGCTTCAGCCTGTGCCTGCCCGTGCTGGGCTGAGTGCTGTCGTCAGGCTGAGGGTTGACAATCGGGGTATTCCAATCATTGTTTGATCGTTTTTCACAACACCAAGGAGCTAAACCATGAAATTCATCCGTTTTTCCGATGTCATCGCCAGCGGTCAGGCTGCGGGCAAGCGCGTGTTCATCCGCGCCGACCTGAACGTACCGCAGAACGATGCCGGTGAGATCACCGAAGACACCCGCATCCGCGCCAGCATTCCCGCCGTGAAGATGGCACTGGAAGCCGGTGCCGCCGTCATGGTGACCAGCCACCTGGGCCGCCCCACCGAAGGCGAGTTCAAGCCCGAAGACAGCCTGGCCCCCGTGGCCGCCCGCATGAGCGAACTGCTGGGCGCACCCGTGCGCCTGGTGGCCGACTGGGTGGACGGCAACTTCAGCGTCGCCCCCGGCGAAGTCGTCATGCTCGAAAACTGCCGCCTGAACAAAGGCGAGAAGAAAAACAAACCCGAACTGGCCGAAAAGCTGGGCAAGCTGTGCGACATCTTCGTCCACGATGCCTTTGGCACCGCCCACCGCGCAGAAGGCACCACCTACGGCATCGCCGAAACCGCACCCATCGCCTGCGCAGGCCCACTGCTGGCCGCTGAAATGGATGCCATCGGCAAAGCCCTGGCCAACCCACAGCGCCCACTGATCGCCATCGTGGCGGGCAGCAAAGTCAGCACCAAGCTCACCATCCTGCAAGCCCTCTCCAGCAAGGTTGATGGCCTGATCGTCGGCGGCGGCATCGCCAACACCTTCATGCTGGCTGCGGGCCTGAGCATCGGCAAGAGCCTGGCCGAACCCGACCTGGTGGGTGAAGCCAAGGCCGTGATCGAGGCCATGAAAGCACGTGGTGCAGAGGTGCCGATTCCCACCGACGTGGTGTGCGCCAAAGCCTTCAGCCCCGACGCTGAAGCCACCGTCAAGGCCGCCACCGATGTGGCCGATGACGACCTGATTCTGGACATCGGCCCCGAAACCGCTGCCAAGCTGGCCGCGCAGCTGATGAAGGCCGGCACCATCGTCTGGAACGGCCCCGTGGGCGTGTTCGAGTTCGCCAAGTTCGAAAACGGCACCAGGGGAATAGCCCAGGCCATTGCCGACAGCGCGGGCTTCAGCATCGCCGGTGGTGGCGACACGCTGGCGGCCATTGCCAAGTACGGCATTGAAAAGCAAGTGGGCTACATCAGCACCGGCGGCGGTGCCTTCCTGGAAGTGCTGGAAGGCAAGACCCTGCCCGCCTTCGAAGTGCTGGCCCGCCGCGCAGGCTGATGCCATGAAAAAAGGGCCATGCCGCGTTGGCATGGCCCCGAAGGCTTCACACAGTTTTGAAGTTCAGATCGCGTTATTTGCCGCTGAGGTATTCCGCCACAGCGTGCATTTCAAGCGGGGTCATTTTTTCGGCCACCATGTGCATCACCGCGTTGTCGTTGGTGCGGTCGCGCTTGTTGAACAGCTTGAGCTGGTTCTCCAGATAGCCCGCAATTTGCCTGCCCAGGCGGGGCAGGTTGTCGGCCCCTTCTGCGGTCACGCCGTGGCAGGCCGCGCAAGCGGGCACACCGCTGAACTTGTTGCCGTTGTGGTAGATGTAGTGGCCCATTGCCGCCAGTTGGGGTTCTTTCGGCTCTTCGCGCGGCAGTTCCATCTTCTGGTAGTAACGACCCAGTGCCATCATTTCATCGGGTGTCAGCTTGGCGGTCATGTCGGCCATGGCCGTGCTTTTGCGGGCACCTGTCTGAAACGCCAGCAGCTGCTTGGCCACGTAGGCGGCATTCTGGCCCGCCAGGCGGGGAAAAATTTCGCTGGTGGATTCGCCCTGTGCGCCGTGGCACAGAAAGCATGAACCACCGGCAATTTTTTTGGCGCGTGCCTCATCGGCCTGTGCCCAGGAGCTGGCGCTCCAACCCAAGGCAACCAACGATGTCAAACCGACGATGACCGTGCGGCTGATAAAACTTGAATGACTCACTTCCTGGCCTTTGACTGAAACTGGATGCTGATGGAATGCGTGTGAACTGGGCCAGCCTGCTTATGCCAGTGAATCGGCCCAGATGTTGCGCGCCCAGGCGTGGGCGTAGCGGCCTTCCAGCTCGCTGGCCGCCACAGACACGCCACCTGAACCGGGAACGGTCAGCATGGTTTTCTTTTCTGCGTCGTAGCGGTGAACGCTGGCCACATGCACCACGTCTTCATCGGTCACGAAGCTGTAGCAGGTGTTGGCGTAGATGGGCAACGATGGTGGGGCTTTGCCTTGCAGCAGATTGACCACCGCAGCAGCACACACCTTGCCATGCTGGTTGGCCATGTGGCCTGACTTGGGCATGCCGGGCGCGATCTGGATGGAGTCGCCCAGCACATGCACGTTTTTGACCGCGATGGACTCGAAACTGAGGAAGTCCACTTCGCACCAGCGTTTGTTGGCGGTGGCCAGGCCGGTTTTCACAGCGATGTCGCCCGCACGCATGTCGGGGATGACGTTGGCCACGCTGGCTTTGAAGTCGTCGTTGAACTCGAACTTCAGCGTGTTGGTGGCGGCATCCACATCCACCACGTTGTGCTTGGGGCGGTATTCGATGATGCCTTTGTAGTGATCGGCCCAGGCCTTCATGAACAGCCCTTTTTTGGACTGGATGTCGTCGTTGGCATCAAAAATCACCACTTTGCTCTTGGGCTTGGCGGCCTTGAAGTAGTTGGCGACCAGGCAGGCACGCTCGTAGGGGCCGGGTGGGCAGCGGTAGGGCGCACGGGGAATGGACAGTGCGTACACACCGCCATCGGGCATGGCTTCGAGCTGCTTGCGCAAGGCCACCGTCTGTGCGCCGGCTTTCCAGGCGTGCAGCACCTTGTCTTTGGCTGCGGCAGAGGCCAGGCCGGGCAGGGTGTCGTACATGAAGTCCACGCCGGGCGACACGATCACGCGGTCAAAGGGCAACTCGCCGCCGCTGGCCAGCTTGACCACTTTTTTGTCGGGGTCGATGGCGGTGACCATGTCTTTGACCAGCTTCACGCCGTGGCGTTTGCTCAGGTTGTCATAAGGCGTGGTGATGTCGGCCATGGTTTTGTAGCCGCCCACCACCAGGTTGGAAATGGGGCAGGACACAAAGGCGGCATTCGGCTCGACCAGGGTCACATCCACGGTGCCTTCGGAGAACAGGCGCAGGTATTTGGCCGCCGTGGCTCCACCGTAGCCCCCGCCAATGACCACCACTTTGCCAATGCTGGCTCCGCCACCCGTGGTGGCACAGCCGCTCATGAGGCCCGCAGCGCCCAGTGCAGAACCCGCACCCAGCGTTTGTACAAATTGACGACGTTTCATGCGGTCAGCTCCTCATTGTTTTTTGGGTTGTGCAGCGAAGTAGGCTGCAATTTCCTGGATTTGCTCGTCGCTGTATCCCTTGGAAATCTGGTGCATCAGCGTGGCTGGTTTGCGGCCTGCCTTGAAGTCGAGCATTTTTTGTGCGATGTCGGCCTTGTCTTTGCCTGCCAGGGATTCGTGGCCTGGCTGGGCATATCCATTGGTGCCGTGGCAGTTGGCACAGGCCGCAGCCCACACTTTGACTTGGGCCACTTCGGCCTGGGCCGCGCTGGCTGCCAGTGCCAGAAGACCGCTCATCAGTATTCGGTTCATTGTTTTCATGGTGGAAACGCTTCCTGTGATGGGGAAATGTGGGAGGCGGTAAATATAAGCGGATGCTGATATTGTGAAGGATGTTAGCGATCCAACATCGGTGGACAAGTCGTGTTAACCCTGATGTTCATCTCATGGATGTGCTGCATTCTCGTGCTCACGCATGCCTTGCTGAGCGGGTCAAACGACGGCGAATCTGTCAGTTTGTCGCGATTTTCAGGGTTTACACTCATCACTATATTCTCAAACACTCATATAGTTTGAGACAGCCTATCACCATGAATACAGACTCTTCAACCAATATGCAGCACGTTTTTGAGGGCGCAGCACGCTACTTCAGCGTTCTGTCTGAGCCTGCAAGATTAAAGATCCTGCACTCCATTTGCAGCGAAGAGCGCAGCGTGAACAGCATCATTGCCATCACAGGACTGGCGCAGGCAAATGTGTCGCGCCACCTGGGTTTGATGTACCAGGTTGGCATGTTGTCGCGCCGCAGGCAGGGCAACCAGGTTTTTTACAAAGTTGCCGACCAGATGTTTGTTGATCTGTGCCGGATCGTTTCCACGCACATTGACCGCCGACTCGGACAAGACACCGGCTCTGCCGATTACTTTGGCACGCCCGACTCACCACCTGTGGCGCTGAATGCCACCGATTTATTTGCAAACCCCTCCAGAGAGAAGGAAACCACAAGTGTCTAAAGACCTGAGTGAAGTCATCGGGCGCATTCTTCCCGCGCCTGAAAACAACCTGAGCCCTGAAAAGCTTGAAGTGGCCCGCAAGGCGCGCCGCAGTTTCATGGGCAAGGCCCTGGCGATGGGGGCGGGTGTGGCGGCAGCTGCCAAAGCCGGTGTGGCTGCGGCGGCAGAGGGCGAAGATGTCATTTTGAAAATGCCCGAGCACACGGGTGGTCTGGGTCTGCCTGTGGCCATGAACCCCTACGGCGTGCCCAGTAAGTGGGAAGCCGCGTTGCAGCGCCGCGAAAGCCCTGGCCTGACCCGCGTGCCCCAGGCATCGGTCAGCTTCACGCCACTGCAAGGCCTGTTCGGCATCATCACACCCAGTGGCTTGCACTTCGAGCGCCACCACCAGGGCTGGTGGGACATCGACCCATCCAAGCACCGCCTGATGATCAACGGCATGGTCAAGCGCCAGCGCGTGTTCACCATGGACGACCTGATGCGTTTGCCGAGCGTGTCGCGCATCCACTTCATCGAGTGCGGTGCCAATTCCGCCACCGAGTGGGGCAACGTGGCGGTGTCGTCGGTGCAGTACTCGCACGGCATGCTGAGCTGCTCCGAGTTCACAGGCGTGCTGCTGTCTACCCTGCTGGAAATGTGCGGCTACGACAAAAAGAATGCCAAAGTGGTTCTGGCCGAGGGTGCCGACGGATCGTCCATGACCCGCACCATCGACATCGAGCGTGCAATGGACGACGTGATCGTGGCCTGGGCCATGAACGGCGAGATGCTGCGCCCCGAAAACGGCTACCCGCTGCGCCTGGTGGTGCCAGGCATCCAGGGCGTGAGCTGGGTCAAGTACCTGCGCCGCATCGAAGTGGGTGACCAGAAGTACGCTGCCAAAGACGAAGCCGTGCATTACATCGACCACATGCCCGATGGCACGCACCGCCAGTACACCGGCATCCAGGAATGCAAGAGCGTGATCACCACGCCTTCTGGCAGCCAGACTTTGCTGGACAAAGGCTTCTACAACATCAGCGGCCTGGCCTGGTCAGGGCGCGGCACCATCAAGCGCGTGGACGTGAGCGTGGACGGTGGCCGCAACTGGCGCACCGCCCGCCTGGAAGGCCCCGTGCTGCCCAAGGCACTGACCCGCTTCAACATCGACTGGGTGTGGGACGGCAAGCCCGCCATCCTGCAAAGCCGTGCCATCGACAGCACCGGCTATGTGCAGCCCAAGATGAACCAGCTGCGTGCTGTGCGCGGCACCAAGTCCGTCTATCACCAGAATGCCATCCATTCCTGGAAAGTGGCTGAAAACGGTGAAGTCTCCAACGTGCAGGTGTTCTGATGATGAAACTGACATTCAAACTTTCTGTGGCCACCCTGGTGCTGGGTGCGGCCTTTGCAGGCAATGCCGTGGCCGATACCAAGGCCGCTCTGATGGCCGTGGGCCGCGATGCCACCCCCGCTGAAGTGAAGGCCTGGGACATCGACGTGCGTCCCGACTTCAAGGGTTTGCCCAAAGGTGCGGGCACTGTCGCCAAGGGCGAAGCCGTTTGGGAAGAGAAGTGCGCTTCCTGCCACGGTGGTTTTGGCGAGTCCAATGAGGTGTTCACCCCCATCATTGGTGGCACCACCAAGGAAGACATCAAAAATGGCCGCGTGGCGGGTCTGGTCGAGGGTGCCAAATCAACGGCACCACAGAAAACCACCATGATGAAGGTGGCCACGGTTTCCACCCTGTGGGACTACATCAACCGCGCCATGCCCTGGACAGCCCCCAAATCGCTGAGCACCGACGAGGTGTACAGCGTGGTGGCCTACCTGCTCAGCTTGGCTGATGTGGTGCCGCCTGACCATGAGCTGTCTGACCGCAACATTGCCCAGGCCCAGGCCCGCATGCCCAACCGCAACGGCATGGTGTTCTACGAACCCATGTGGAAAGCCAGCGGCAAGGGCGATGTCAAGAACGTGGCCTGCATGAAGAACTGCGAAACCGAAGTGAAGATCGCTTCCAGCTTGCCCGATTACGCCAAGAATGCCCAGGGCAACACGGCCGAACAGAACCGCACCATCGGTCCTGTGCGCGGCCTGGATACCAGCAAGCCCGCAGCTGCCAAGTGATCACCCACCCCACCCGTCCCATTTCCTACATTCACCAAGGAGTCAGCATGAACAACACCCGCCGTACCGTCATCAAGACGACCAGCGCACTCGGCACACTCGTGGCCCTGGGCCTGATCACCACCCAGCAGGCCCATGCCGCTGTGGATCGTGCCGCTTTTGAAGTCAAGAGCCTGGCCGATGCCATCAAGGCCATCGGTGGCACCGTCGCCACCAGCGACCAGGTTTCCGTGGTGTCGCCCGACATCGCCGAAAACGGCGCTGTGGTGCCCGTCGGTGCCACCAGCAACCTGCCCAATACCACCGAAATCTACCTGCTGGTCGAGAAAAACCCCACGCCCCTGGCCGCCGGTTTCATCGTTCCCGCCGGTACCGAAGCCTCGGTGCAGACCCGCCTGAAGATGGGCCAGTCCACCAACGTGGTGGCCGTGGTCAAGGCCGATGGCAAGCTGTTTTCTGCCACCAAAGAAACCAAAGTGACCCTGGGTGGCTGCGGCGGCTGAGCGCCAGGCACCACGCTGATCGCTTTCATTCTCATTCCATATTCATTGATTCAGGAGTCCAGTCATGGCAGATCCAATGCGCATTCGTGCAAACAACAAAGACGGCGTGACCGAAGTTCGCGTCCTCATGTCCCATGTGATGGAATCCGGTGCCCGCAAAGATGCCGCCGGTGCCACCATCCCCGCCCACTACATCAAAGACCTGGAAGCCACCCACAACGGCAAAGTGGTGTTGCAGGCCATGTTCAGCGGTGCCGTGTCGCAAAACCCTTTCCTGTCCTTCAAGTTCAAGGGCGGAGCCAAGGGTGAAGAAGTCACCGTGAAATGGGTGGACAGCAAGGGTGATACCCGCACCGACAAAGCCACCATCGCCTGATGCCTGACCCCCGGAGGCGGATCACTGCGTTGTCAGTGAGCCGCCTTTGTTTTTGATAACGACAAGGAGATTTCCTGATGAAAGCACGTTTGGTGATGAGTGCCATGCTGTTGGCTGCAGCAGGCTCTGGTGTACATGCCCAGGACGATGCCGCCGCCGGCATTGCAAAATTTCGCGAAATGCTGGCCGACGGCAATCCGGCCGAACTGTATGAAGCAAAAGGCGAAGCACTTTGGACCGAAAAACGCGGGCCCAAGAAAGCATCGCTGGAGCAATGCGATCTCGGCTTGGGGCCAGGTGTGGTCAAGGGGGCATTCGTCCAGTTGCCCAAGTATTTTGCCGACACCAAACGTGTGCAGGATCTTGAAATGCGTCTGATCACCTGCATGGAAACCTTGCAGGGATTCAACGCCGCCGAAATCATGAAAACCCCGTGGGGCAAGGGCGAAATGGCCAACCTCACGGCCCTGGCCACCTGGATCGGTGCCGAGTCCAAGGGCATGCGCTTCAACATCTCCCAGGCCCACGAGTCAGAGCGCACCATGTACGAAGTGGGCAAGCGCCTGTTCTTTGCGCGTGGCAGCTCGCACGACTTTTCCTGCGCCACCTGCCACGGCCAGGATGGCAAGCGCATCCGTCTGCAAGACCTGCCCAACCTGACGAAAAATCCGGGTGACGGCGTGGGCTTTGCCGCCTGGCCCGCCTACCGCATTTCCAACGGTCAGATGTGGAGCATGCAACTGCGCCTGAACGACTGCTACCGCCAGCAGCGTTTCCCCGAGCCCAAATTCGGCAGCGATGCCACCATTGCACTCAGCGTCTACATGGGTGTGAATGGCAACGGTTCCGAGTCCATTGTTCCCGCTCTCAAGCGCTGAGGAGACCTCCACATGATCAAACCATTGATGCTGGCTGCCCCCATTGCCGCTGCCATTGTGCTGGCCGGGTGTTCCACAGGCATGAGCAGCGCCGATTACGACAAGCTGGCTGCCGAAGTGACCAAAGCCTCGTTCCAGGACAAAAACCTGGTCAAGGTCGATCGCCTGATCCAGGACGAGAACATGGCCCTGTGCAGCGCCGCCGAAGTGGCTGGCAAGCCGCTGGACGAAAAAACCACCAAGGCCATCGAAGATGCCGCCATGAAAACCATCAAGTGGCCTGCCGATGGCAAGTTCCTGGGTGACTGGAAAAAAGGCGAAGCCGTGGCCCAGAGTGGCCGTGGTTCCACCTGGAGCGACGATGCCAAGGTGGTCAACGGCGGCAACTGCTACAACTGCCACCAGATTGACAAAAAAGAAATCTCTTACGGCACCATCGGCCCCAGCCTCTACAACTACGGCAAGCTGCGCGGTGTGAGCGACCCCACTGCTGAAGCTTCCAAGGCCATTGTGGAATACACCTGGGGCAAGCTGTGGAACTCGCAGGCCTACAACGCCTGCTCGCACATGCCACGCGCCGGCCACAAAGGCATTCTGAGCGAAGCACAGCTCAAGGACATCATGGCCTTGCTGCTCGACCCCAAATCACCTGTGAACGAGTAATCATGAGCTTCTCACGCCGCGAATTCATGCAGGTGCTGGCCGTGGCCAGCGCCGGTGGCATGGCCCTGGACCACAAAGACGTGCTGGCTGCCAAGCCCGGTGCGGGCAATCGGTTGTACGACCTGCCCAAGTTCGGCAACGTCAGCTTTCTGCACTTCACCGACTGCCATGCGCAGTTGATGCCCATCTACTTCCGTGAGCCCAACGTCAACCTGGGCGTGTCCGAAGCCTATGGCCGCCCACCCCACATCGTGGGCGAAGGGCTGCTCAAGCACTTCAACATCCGCCCCGGCACGCCCGAAGCCCACGCCTTCACCTACCTCAACTTCGAGAAGGCCAGCAAAACCTACGGCAAGGTGGGTGGGTTCGCCCATCTGGCCACGCTGGTCAAAATGCTCAAGGCCAGCCGCCCGCACGCCATGCTGCTTGACGGTGGCGACACCTGGCAGGGCAGCGCCACGGCGCTGTGGACCAACGGCCAGGACATGGTCGATGCCTGCAAACTGCTGGGTGTCAACGCCATGTGCCCGCACTGGGAATTCACTCTGGGTGAAAAGCGGGTGCAGGAGATTGTTGAAAAAGACTTCGGCGGCAAGCTCGACTTCCTGGCCCAGAACGTCAAGACCAACGACTTCGGCGACCAGGTCTTCAAGCCCTATGTCATCAAAGAGATGAACGGCGTGCCCGTGGCCGTCATCGGTCAGGCCTTTCCCTACACCCCCATTGCCAACCCCAGCTACATGGTGCCCAACTGGACCTTCGGTATCCAGGACGACAACATGCAGAAGATGGTGGACGAAGTCCGGGCCAAGGGCGCACAGGCCGTGGTGGTCATCAGCCACAACGGCATGGACGTGGACATCAAGATGGCCTCGCGCGTGACCGGCATCGACGCGATTCTGGGTGGCCACACCCACGACGGCATGCCCGCGCCGCTGGTGGTCAAAAACGCCAAAGGCCAGACGCTGGTGACCAACGCAGGCTCCAACAGCAAGTTTCTGGGCGTGCTCGACTTCGACGTGCGCGGCGGCAAGGTGCAAGACTTCCGCTACAAGCTGCTGCCTGTGTTTGCCAACCTGTTGCCCGCTGATGCGGAAATGCAAGCCTACATCGACAAGATGCGCGCGCCCTACAAGGCCAAGTTGGACGAAAAGCTGGCCGTGTCGGAAGGCCTGCTGTACCGCCGTGGCAACTTCAACGGATCGTGGGACCAGCTCATCGTCGATGCGCTGATGGAAGTGAAGGGTGCCGACATGGCCTTCTCGCCCGGCTTCCGCTGGGGCACCACCATCCTGCCCGGCCAGGCCATCACCCGCGAACTGATGATGGATCAGGTGGCCATCACCTACCCCACCAGCACGCTGACCGAGATGACCGGCGACACCATCAAAACCATCATGGAAGATGTGTGCGACAACCTTTTCAATCCCGATCCCTACTATCAGCAGGGCGGCGACATGGTGCGCGTGGGCGGCATGGCCTACACCTGCGACCCCAAGGCCGCAGCGGGCAAGCGCATCAACAACATGATGCTGAACGGCAAACCCGTGGAAGCCAGCAAAACCTACAAGGTGGCCGGCTGGGCACCCGTGGCCGAAGGGGCCAAGGGCGAGCCAATCTGGGACGTGATGGAGGCTTATTTCAAAAACCACAAAACCATCAGCCCCCGCAAAATCAACACCCCCAAGCTGGTGGGCATGGAAGGCAACCCAGGCATCGCGCTCTGATTGTTTGCCTGCTTCTGACAAGGAAAAAGCGCCTCTGGCGCTTTTTCTGTTTGTGCAGTGCAAGGCGAACCATCCCGAACCCGGTACATTGCCAGTCATTCGCGTACAGCCCCGTGCTTCAAAAGGAATGGCCGATGAAATTTGTGTTTGATTTTGGTGGTGTGGTTTTCAACTGGAAGCCCCTGGTGCTGCTCCAGCAGGTGCTGCCCCACCGTGCCGTGGACGAAGCCAGCGCACGCGACTGTGCGGCCGCCATCTTCCAGGGCTTTCACCCGACCAGTGACTGGGCGTTGTTCGACCAGGGCGGCATCGAGCCCGAAGCCCTGGCCCACCGCATTGCGACCCGCACTGGCTTGAGCCCCGACGAGGTGCGCACGGTGATTGAGGCCATTCCGCCCCACCTGGTGCCCGATGCAGGCACCGTGGCCCTGATGGACGAGCTGCGAGGGCAGGGGCACCAGATCTACTACCTCTCCAACATGCCCGCAGGCTATGCCGATGAGCTGGAGCGCAGTCACCACTTTTTTGACTGGTTTGTGGACGGCATTTTTTCGGCGCGGGTCGGTCAGATCAAACCCAACGCCGACATTTTCGAGACCGCCGTGCGCCAGTTCGCCACCGCTGGCGTACCCACTGTGTTCATCGACGATGTGCAGCACAACATCGACGCAGCCCGCCCTCACGGCTGGCAGGGCATCCGCTTCGAGTCTGCGCAGCAGGTGCGTGCGGCGTTGGCACACTTTTAACATGCCCACTACCCACCCCCTGCCGACCGATGCCCAGAGCATTCTGGAGCTGGCGGCACGTTCCATGTTCGACCTGTTTG
>CALMMY010000463.1 GCA_937868695.1 uncultured Comamonadaceae bacterium | reverse complement strand
CAGAATTGCCACAGCCACGCCGGTTCAACACGGTTCTGTCACACAAAAACCATACGCTGTGAGGATGTGCCCTCCACGCCCCGCCCTGCCCCCGCACCCCGCACCGCTCCCCGCCGACCAGGCCTTGCCCGCCAAAACGCCCGCACCCGCGCCCACCGTCAGCAGCCCGTGGAACACCGGCACCTGCCAGACCCTGGCCAACGAGCTGCACGCCCTGCGCCAGGACATGCTGGCCCACGAAGCAGCGCACGCCGACGCACTGGCCAAGGTGGCACCCCGGCAACAGGCCAGCGCCCGCAACCTGCTGCACTACCTGTGCCTGCGCCAGCACGACCGGCGCAACTTGCAGGAAAGCCTGGCCAGCCTGGGCCTGTCCTCGCTGGGGCGGGCCGAATCGCATGTGCTGGCCAACCTCGACAAAGTGCAGGGCCTGCTGCACAGCCTGATGGGGCAGCCCTGGGCCGACCTCTCCAGCGGCGAGCCCGCAGGCCTGCACACCAGCCAGCACCTGCTGGAGCGCCACACCCAGGCCCTGCTCGGCAAAGCCCCGCCCGAACGGCAGGTGCGCATCATGGTCACCTTGCCACCGGAAGCCGCCACCCAGGCCGTGCTGGTGCAAAGCCTGGTGGCCGCCGGCATGGACATTGCCCGCATCAACTGCGCCCACGATGGCCCGCAGGAATGGAAAGCGATGGTCGGGCATGTTCGCCGCGCAGAAAAGACGCTGGGGCGGCCCGTGCGCGTGCTGATGGATCTGGGCGGCCCCAAGCTGCGCACAGGCCAGCTGCCCGATGGCCCCGAAGTGCTCAAAATCCGGCCCCGGCGCGATGTCACCGGGCGGGTGCTGGCACCGGCCACCCTGGGCCTGTACCCCCACAGGGCGCAGGCCCGGATGCCGGGGGCATCGGTGCATGTGGGGGTCAAGGCCGACTGGCTGGCCGAGCTGAGAGTGGGCGACCGCATTGATCTGGTGGATGCCCGCGATGCCCACCGCACCCTGACTGTGGTGGCCATTGGCGACGCGGGCGCACGGGTGGAAGCCGAGCAAACGGTTTATCTGGTGCCCCAGACCCGGCTCACCCGCCAGCGCCATGCCCGCCACGCACCGGCCAACACCCGGCTCAGCGGCGTGCCCGCCACCGAAGGCCGCCTGCTGCTGCAACGCGGCGACCACTTGCGCGTGGTGGCCCAGCCAACGGCAGACCTGGCCACCACCACCGATGCCCCCCCGAATGCGGTAAGCGATGCGGCCCACGATGCCACACCCGATACCGCAAACACTCCGCTGCCCACGGTGCCCTGCACCCTGCCCGAGGTGTTCAGCCAGGTACAGGCTGGCGAGCGCATCTGGTTTGACGATGGGCGCATCGGCGGCGTGGTGAAGACGGTCTCCCCGGATGGCTGGGTCGTTGAAATCACCCAGGCCCGCGACGGTGGCGAGCGGCTCGCGTCAGACAAAGGCATCAACCTGCCCGACAGCCTGCTTGACCTGCCCGCCCTCACCCCCAAAGACGTGGACGATCTGGCCGTGGCGGCGCGGCTGGCCGACATGGTGGGCCTGTCGTTTGTGCAACGCGCCCAGGATGTGGAAGAACTGCGCAACCGCCTGGCCGCACTGGGGGCCGGGCACCTGGGCATCGTGCTGAAAATCGAAACCCGGCGCGCCTTTGAAAACCTGCCCGCCCTGATGCTGTCGGCGATGGCCAGCCCGGCATCGGGCCTGATGATTGCGCGGGGCGACCTGGCGGTGGAGTGCGGGCACGAGCGCCTGGCCGAGATTCAGGAAGAACTGCTCTGGGCCGCCGAAGCCGCCCACATGCCCGTCATCTGGGCCACCCAGGTGCTGGAAACGCTGGCCAAAACCGGCCTGCCTTCGCGGGCAGAAATCACCGATGCAGCCATGGGCGAGCGGGCCGAATGCGTCATGCTCAACAAGGGGCCGCACATCCTGCAAGCCATGCACACACTCGACGGCATCTTGCGGCGCATGCAAGGCCACCAGAGCAAAAAGCGGTCTTTGCTGCGCGCCCTCGGGTCGTGGACCACCTCGTTGCAAAACAAGTAGCCCGCCTGGGGCATGGCGGTGCCAGCGGCGGCAACAGAGGCAGAGCGGAAACTCAGTCCGTCCAGGAATCGGGCGGGTGGCCCGCTTCGGCGAGGGCGGCGGCCACATCGTCGGGCGAAATCATCGTGGTGTGGCTGACCCAGGCGGTGCGGGCGGCCAAGTCCACGTCGGCCTGGTTGACGCAGGGCAGGTCTTGCAGCTCAAACATCACGGCATCGGCATCGTCGCGGTTGAGCAGGCTGGGGATGTGAAAAGTGGTTTCGGGCATGGTGGTTGGCCATTTGACCAGATCAGGCCCACCCGCACACGGGCAAAGCACTTGACCCGGTCAGGGTCATGCACAAACCGGCCACCCTGAACCGGCCCCATTCGGTATGGTTGTGAACTCATTGGTATTTTTTCAATACGCTGGAGTTCATGCATGACCGAAGACCCCCGATGCTGTGGCACAGGCACCTGCCTGATTGATGCACAAGGCCGCTGCTGGTGCGGCCAACAGTGGGATGGCGCACAGATGTGCCACCCCGCAGCCACTACCGTGCCTGTTGCAACGGCCACCACCCGGCAACCCGACCAGGCCGCCTCCGACTCCGCCCACACCCGCTACCCAACCAACAGGATCGACTGATTCCGATGAACCGATGAAAGCCAACCATGCCCAACTTCCCGGTGAAGCACACCCTCCTGTCCACCCCCGCCGTGCTGCTGGCGCTGGGCTTGTTCGCAGCGCCCGCCATGGCCACTGAAGAACCCAAATTTGAAACCCTGTCCAGGCACGGCCACATCGAGCTGCGGCGCTACGCCCCGTTCATCGTGGCCGAAACCTGGGTGGAGGGCGACATGGATGCGGCCTCCGGCAAGGGTTTTCGGGCCATTGCGGACTACATATTTGGCAACAACGTGTCGGGCGGCCCGGCCAGCCAGCCCGGCGCAGAAAAAATTGCGATGACCGCCCCCGTGACGATGGAGCCGGTGGAGCCCACCGAGCCAGCGAACGCGGCCAGGAAAGCAGCCTCCCAGAAAATTGCCATGACGGCCCCGGTGGCGCTGGAGCCGTTGCCAGCTGCCGGGAAAAACAGCCAGGGGCCACAGGCCATGCAAGGGGCCACCCGTTGGCGGGTGCATTTTGTGATGCCCAGCGCCTACACGCTGGACACCCTGCCCAAGCCCAACAACGCCGCCGTGCAACTGCGCCAGGTTCCCGCCAAAACCTGGGCGGTGCTGAGCTACTCCGGCTTCAACACCGAAGCGGGCATCCAGCGGCGCACCGATGAACTGGTGGCCTGGCTGGCCGCCCGCCACATCCGCACCACCGGCAGCCCCCAGCTGGCGCGTTACGACCCGCCCTGGACACTGCCGATGCTGCGGCGCAACGAAATCATGCT
>CALMMY010000462.1 GCA_937868695.1 uncultured Comamonadaceae bacterium | reverse complement strand
GCCTGGGCGAAGCCGCACTGCCCGCCCTCACACTGGTGGCCGTGGGCCTGCTGCCGGTGATGCTGCTCAGCCGCACGCTGCGGTCGTCGGGGCGCTGACTCCCTTTTGCATGCTTGAAGCGATCACCCCTTTAACCATGTAACGGCTGTTTAGAGATATAGTTCTCGCATTGGCCGAGCGTCGGCCAGCCCGCTCACACTGGCGAAGCCGTACTGGCAACGTGTTCCGCAGCCGCTGTGGAACGGCTTCGCTGGCAACCTGTTTTGCCATGCAGACTCAATGTGTGAGCGCATTGATGTCGTATGGCACAACTCAGGTACCGCACTATGGTTTCTTTTTCCCATGCTCAGATTGAGCAATTCAAGCGCGAAGCAAAGCAAATTCACCGCGCATCCACGACTCCTCACAGCCAAGCCCTTGACCGCATAGCCATAGAGCACGGCTACAGCAATTGGTCATTGCTCATGAAGCACCGCGATGTGAGGGACTCACCCAAGACGAAGAGCTCGCAAACCCCACTCCGGTTTAATCGCTCCCCCGAACTTATGCGGAAAGCCCTACTCAAGGTGCCAGAGCCTGTCGGTGGCGGCAAGCCGACCAGGTTCGAGTTTGCTCAGCAACAGGTTAACAATTTTTCCAAAGACTTTGTGTCTCCGCAGAACGCGGTTGAATTTTCAATCGACTATATGGATTGCCTGCTGACGGTTCCGCGTTTCAAACTCCACTCTGATGCGCCCGCTTATTGGGAAATGCGGTCGTGGCTACCTTATTTCTGTCAGCCGTTGGAAGACGGCATTTACATAATCGTGAACCGTAATTACAAGCCTGTCGGCCAAGTAAGCAAGGATTGGGCAAAGTACGAGGAGTTTCCTTACCTACACGCGCGCTTTGAAGATGCCCTGCGCAAGCGCTTCACCGTTAAGGGGTCACAAGACGGATACCTTTTTAATGACGGTTGTCCACCATGGCATTCCCGGCAAGATGCGACTGCTTACTTGACGCGACTCCGGCTCCTAAGTACCGAGTTATCAGGTTCTTGATTCGGCACGATTGAGGTGCGAGTTTTTTGGGGCTTGCCTTTGCAAGCAGATCGTGTCAGTTCAAAATTTACGGTACTGAATCAATCGTTGCCTCGATAGGCTTGCACTTGCACCCACACGCAGCGCAGCGAGCCGTGCCGTGATGGCGGGGTGGGCTGGGGAGGGTGGGGGCCGATTTGGCGAGCGCAGGGAGTATGAGGCCCCCACCCTCCCCAGCACGCCACGTCAGCACGGCATGGCTCGCCACCGCACAAGTCAGCCGAGAAACGGCACGCCACCACAAAAACCAGTCGGAAAACGGCAACGCCACCCCACACCCCATCGCCTGCACAGCTTCAAAAAAGTGGAGCAAAAAAAAGTGAGCTGCTTGCGCATTTTCCATTTGGCCTTCAGTCATTTTTAATGCCTGAAAATCACCCGAATTCCTTGAAAAACACCGTCAACACCCCTCCGGCACGCTGCAATTCCATGTTGACAACGAAATTTTCAAGAAAATTCCCGTATTAAATGGGTTAATTTGGCCTGAATCTCAATACTAAAATGCACAAGCAGCTCACATTTTTTACTGCGCTTTTGAGAGTTGGTCCTTGGCTTCAAACCAACCCGGCAACGGCTGTCTGCCCACAATGGGCGCGGCAATCAAATCCATTGGCCCGACAGGCATTGCCACGGCATGAACAAGGCAGGCCGGGGGCTCACTATCATCGGGTCATGCTGGGCCATTCCCACCTGCGCACGCTCCTGGCCCCTGCTTTCTCCCGTTCCCCCCATCCCGGCCCGTCGGGAATGGCCTCCCCGTTATCCCTTGCTGACTGATTGATCACCCATGTCCAGACTGCTGATTGCCTCCCTGTCCCTGCTGGCCGCTTCCGTGGCCCTGAGCGGGTGCAGCGGAGAAGCTGCCGATACCCACCCCGACCAGCCCGTGACCAAGCGCCGTGCGCTGTTCAAGGAATTCACCCGCACGCTGGAGCCCATGGGCATGGTCGCCCGCGAGCGCCAGGAGTACAAGGCCGCCGATTTTCTGGATCAGGCGCTGGCCCTGAAAAAACTCTCCACCCAGCCCTGGCCGCTGTTCACCGCCGACAGCAACTACCCGCCCACCAAGGCCCGCCCCGAGGTCTGGCAGAAGGCCGACGAGTTCAAACAGGCCCAGCAGCAGTACCAGCAGGTGGTCGATGAGCTGGCCCAGGCCGCTGCGGGCACCGACCTGGATCGCATCAAGGCCAGCGTCAACAGCGTGCAGAAAAGCTGCAAGGCCTGTCACGACAGTTTCCGCAAGGCCGGGGATGTCTGAATGCTGCATGCCACGGGCCTGAGCAAAACCTTTGCCGGGCAGCCACTGTTTGCCGGGGTACACCTGCGTGTGCAGGCCGGTGAGGTGGTGGCGGTGCTGGGCGAGTCGGGCATGGGCAAATCGACCCTGCTCAATGCGCTGGCTGGTCTGGAGCCGCTGGATGCCGGGCGGGTGGTGGTGGGCAGCACCGATGTCACCGCGCTGGCCGAGGCCGACTGTGCCCACTGGCGGCGCACGCAGCTGGGGTTTGTGTTCCAGGCCTTCCATGTGCTGCCGCACCTGAGCGTGGCGCACAACGTGGGCCTGCCGCTGCTGCTGGCGGGCCGGCCCGATGCGGCGCGGGTGCAGGCCATGCTGGAGCGGGTGGGGCTGGGTGGCCTGGGCGGGCGTGCGCCGCGCACCCTGTCCGGCGGGCAGTTGCAGCGCGTGGCCATTGCCCGCGCACTGGTGCATGCGCCACCGCTGGTGCTGGCCGATGAGCCCACCGGTAACCTCGACCCCACCACCGGCGGCCACATCATCGACCTGCTGCTGTCCGAGGCCAGGGCCAACGCCGCCGCCGTGGTGCTGGTGACGCACTCGCTGTCTGCCGCCGCCCGTGCCGACCGCGTGCTGCGCCTGACCACCACCGGGCTGGTGGACGAGCCCGCACCGGCTGGCGGCGCACAGCCGGGCGCTGCGGCCACTGCGCAGGCTGATTGGCTCCCTGGCCGCTGAGCCTGGATTCTGGTTCCATGACCGCTGTTCCCGCCATGCCCCCGGCCCGGCCACCGGCTTTTCGCCGCCTGCTGTGGCCGCTGCTGCGCCAGGTGAGCTGGCCCGAGTGGCGGGCGCACCTGTGGCGGCAGTCGGCGGCCTGGGTGGCGGTGGCCCTGGGGGTGGCGCTGGGCCTGTCGGTGCATCTGGTGAATGAAGCCGCGCTGGGCGAGTTCGGGGCCGCCGTGCGTTCGGCCAACGGCCAGCCCGATGCCTCGCTGCGCTGCACGCCCGCCTGCGACGATGCCGTGTACGCGCACCTGGCCGCGCTGCCGCAGGTCAGCAGCGCCCACCCGGTGCTGAGTTTCCAGAGCTATGTGCTCAGGCCCGACGGCCAGCGCGTGCCCGTGACGCTGCTGGGGGTGGATGGCCTGGGCATGGCCGCCGTCGCCCCCGAGCTGTGGCCCCGTGTGGCGGCGGGGCAGGATCGCCTGGCCATGCTGGCCGCCGACACCGTGTTTGCCAACGCCAGTGCCCTGGCCCAGATGGGGGTGGCCGAAGGTGGTCGGCTGAATGGCCAGGTTAATGTGCAGCAGGGCGTGGGCACCACCACCTGGACGCTGGCCGGGCAGGTGGCAGCCGGTGGCCCGCCGCTGCTGGTGCTGGACATTGCCGCCGCCCAGCAGCGCCTGGGCATGGCGGGCCAGCTCACGCGGGTGGACTTGCGCCTGACTCCCGGCAGCACGCCCGAACAGGTGCGCCAGGCCCTGGGCAGCGACTGGCCCGCCAACGCCCGCTGGCACGATGCGCAGGAGGACGCGCAGGCGGTGTCGTCCATGTCACGAGCCTACCGCGTCAACCTCACGGTGCTGGCGCTGGTGGCGCTGTTTGTGGGGGCGTTTCTGGTGTTTTCGGTGATTGCGCTGTCGGTCGCGCAGCGCATGCCGCAGTTTGCCTTGCTGGGGGTGCTGGGCCTGTCGGCCCGCGAGCGCCG
>CALMMY010000461.1 GCA_937868695.1 uncultured Comamonadaceae bacterium | reverse complement strand
GGAGGGTACACGCATGGTTATTCTTTTCCGCATTGTGGATATTGAATTCACATCCTACAATCTGGCTCGCCCAAAACAATCCCAAGCCGGACAGGTGCCCGTCCGCCTTCCACGGGCGATCACTGAACTGGAGACAACGCATGTCCTTGAGCCCCGAAGCCAAACGCATCGAACTGCGCAACGCCGCCCTCGAATACCACGAGTTCCCCGTGCCCGGCAAAATTGCCATCGCACCCACCAAACAGCTGACCAACCAGCGCGATCTGGCGCTGGCCTATTCACCTGGCGTGGCCGCCCCGTGCGAGGAAATCGTCAAAGACCCCAATGCGGCCTTCCGCTACACCGCACGCGGCAATCTGGTGGGCGTGGTCACCAACGGCACCGCCGTGCTGGGCCTGGGCGACATTGGCCCACTCGCCAGCAAGCCCGTGATGGAGGGCAAGGGCGTTTTGTTCAAGAAATTCTCGGGAATCGATGTGTTCGACATCGAAATCAACGAGAAAGACCCCGACAAACTGGTTGAAATCATCGCCAGCCTGGAGCCCACGTTCGGCGGCATCAACCTGGAAGACATCAAGGCACCCGACTGCTTCTATGTCGAGCGCAAGCTGCGCGAACGCATGAAGATTCCGGTCTTCCACGACGACCAGCACGGCACCGCCATCGTGGTGGGCGCGGCCATTTTCAACGGTCTGAAAGTGGTCGGCAAAGACCCCAAGCAGGTCAAGCTGGTCACCTCAGGCGCGGGCGCTGCCGCCCTGGCCTGCCTGCAACTGCTGGTCAAGCTGGGTATTCCCCGCGAAAACATTTACGTGACCGACCTGGCGGGTGTGGTCTACGAAGGCCGCACCGAGCTGATGGATGAAGACAAAATCCAGTTCGCCCAGAAGACCGATGCCCGCACGCTGCGCGAAATCATCCAGGGCGCGGACATTTTCCTGGGCCTGTCTGCCGGTGGCGTGCTCAAACAGGACATGGTGACCACCATGGCCGCCAAGCCGCTGATTTTTGCGCTGGCCAACCCCACGCCCGAAATTTCGCCCGAGCTGGTCAAGGAGGTGCGCAACGATGCCATCATGGCCACGGGCCGCACCGACTACCCCAACCAGGTCAACAACGTTCTGTGCTTCCCCTACATCTTCCGGGGTGCGCTGGACTGCGGGGCCACCACCATCACCGACGAGATGGAGATTGCCGCCGTCCACGCCATTGCCGAGCTGGCCCAGGCCGAGCAGAGCGATGTGGTGGCGGCCGCCTACGTGGGCGAGAAGCTGGCGTTCGGGCCTGAATACCTGATCCCCAAGCCGTTCGATCCGCGCCTGATGATCAAAATCGCCCCCGCCGTGGCCCAGGCCGCTGCCGACAGCGGCGTGGCCCTGCGCCCCATTGCCGACATGGATGCCTACCGCGAGCAGCTGCAAAGCTTTGTATTTGCTTCCGGCACGGTGATGAAGCCCATCTATGCTGCCGCCAAGCTGGCCAAGGCCAAGCGCGTGGCCTATGCCGAAGGCGAAGAAGAGCGTGTGCTGCGAGCCTGCCAGATCGTGGTCGATGAAGGGCTGGCCCGCCCCACACTCATTGGCCGCCCCGCCGTGATTGCCCAGCGCATCCAGAAGTTCGGCTTGCGCCTGAAAGAAGAGCTGGACTATGACGTGGTGAACGTGGAACTTGACCACCGTTACCGTGATTTCTGGCAGACTTACCTGCAAATGATGGAGAGAAAGGGCCTGACCGCCCAGCTGGCCAAAATCGAGATGCGCCGCCGCCTCACCCTCATTGGCAGCATGCTGCTGCACAAAGACGAGGTCGATGGCCTGATCTGCGGCACCTGGGGCACAACGGCCAACCACCTCGAATACATCGATCAGGTGATTGGCAAGCGCGTGGGCGGCAGCCCCAGCACGCACCAGGATGTGCGCATCTACGCCTGCATGAACGGCCTGATGCTGCCTGGCCGCCAGGTGTTCCTGGTGGATACCCACGTGAACTACGACCCCACCGCCGAAGAGCTGGCCGAAATTACCGTGATGGCCGCCGAAGAAATGATGCGTTTTGGCCTCAAGCCCAAAGCCGCCCTGCTGTCGCACTCCAACTTTGGCAGCAGCAACCAGCCCAGCGCCATCAAGATGCGCGACACCCTGGCCTTGCTGCGTGCGCAGGCTCCGTGGCTGGAAGTGGATGGCGAAATGCACGGCGACATTGCCCTGGATGCAGAGGCCCGCCTCAAGCGCATGCCCAACACCTGGCTGCGTGGCGAAGCCAACCTGCTGGTGCTGCCCAACATCGATGCAGCCAACATCGCCTACAACCTGCTCAAGACAGCCGCAGGCGGCAACATTGCCATCGGCCCCGTGCTGCTGGGTGCCGCCAAACCCGTTCACATCCTGACAGCCAGCACCACCGTGCGGCGCATCGTCAACATGACCGCACTCACCGTGGCCGATGCCAATGCCCACCGTTGATCCGGCCAAAAACTGCGTTCAGCGTTGAGGTTACGCGGTAGTTCTTGCGTTTTCAGACCAGATCGGGCACACTCGCGGGTTCGTTTTTCAGGGTTTACCCGATGCATGTGCTACCGGGTAAACGGCATGGGGGAATCTGTGCATGAACAGCGTGTATTCAATCTGGCGAGGATGACATGTCTCAGTGGTGGTGTATGACAGCCGCAGACCGGCCTGCCCAGGCCGCGTCTCCCGGTGGCGCAATGCGCACCCGACTGGGAAAAGCCGGCGCAGCGCTGGCAGTGTGCCTGTCGGTCGCGGCTGCGTTGCTGACCACATCCGGTCAGGCGCATGCCTGGACGCTCACAGCCGTCGCCGCCACCATACAGCGTGCCGAGTTGCCCCCAGAGGGCCGCACTGTACTGGCCAAGATTGAAAACGGCGAATCATTCAGCCACCCCAAAGATGGATCTGTGTTTGGCAACCGGGAGCGTTTGCTCCCCAGGCAGTCACGAGGCTACTACCGAGAGTACACCGTGCGGACACCAGGATTGAACCACCGGGGTGCGCGCAGGATCGTATGTGGCGGAGAGGTGGTTCGCAAACCCGATGCCTGCTACTACACCGAAGACCATTACGCCAGCTTCAGACTGATCATCCAGTCACCCTGAGTTGAACCCGATTTTTGTTTTTTTGACTTTTACATAAAGGAACGGAGATGGACATGCCACTTCGTCAGGTACGCCCCAACATTGTTCAATCCATTCGCGCGCACCGCGTGGAGGATTTGCAAGCAGCTGCCGAGCAGCTGGGTCACCACTTTCTGTACGCCAACCTGGCCCAAGCCCAGAGCAAACAGGATGTGCTGGATCTGATTGCCTCGCAGTACACCTTTCCTGCCCATTTCGGCAAGAACTTCGATGCCCTGTACGACTGCCTGACCGACACGGTTCACAAGTCGGGACCCCAAACTGGCTTCATCGTGGTGCTGGAGCACATTCCGGCCCACGCCAAGTTTGACAAAGAAGCCCGCGAGCAGCTGCTGGATATCTTCCGCGATGCCGCCGACTACTGGGCCGACCGCAAAATTGCCTTCCGCTGCTTCTATTCATTCTCGGTGGCACGCGCCGCCAAGAGCGACAAAACAGCCGAAGCTGCCAATACCGAAGCCATGCCCACCGACAAGCTGCTGGATGTCAGCCCCATGGCTCTGCGCATGAGCAGCCCCTTCAACGCAGGCTACTGGACAGCCGCAGCCTGAGCATGCGCAGACACCGCCTGGGCCAGGGCGGTGTACTCGGCCACGGGCACTTCTTCGGCCCGGCGCTGCACATCAAAGTCACCTGGAAATGACCGTGCCTGCAACCACTGCCCCAGCGTGTGGCGCAGCAGCTTGCGGCGCTGGCTGAAGGCGACTTTCACCAGCTCCTCCAGCAAGGCGACATCCAACGCGGGGGGTTGGGGCAGGGGCACCATGCGCACCACCGCACTGTCCACACGGGGCGGTGGCTCAAACGCATCGGGCGGCACAAACAGCACGTTCTCCATGTCATAGCGCCACTGCAACATGACCGAGAGGCGGCCATAGTCGGCTGTGGCTGGCATGGCCACCATGCGGTCGATTACCTCTTTTTGGAGCATGAAGTGCTGGTCTTGCACCACATCAACATGGGCCAGCAGGTGAAACAGGATGGGCGTGGAAATGTTGTAAGGCAAGTTGCCAACCACCCGGAGCTTGGGCGCACCCACGTCACGGGCAAGCGCGGCAAAGTCCACACGCAGCACATCCGACTCCACCACACGCAACTGCGCGCGGGTGCGCAGACGGGCAGCCAAGTCACGATCCAGCTCGATCACCGTCAGGTGACCGAGCCGCTCGACCAAGGGTTGCGTCAAGGCGGCCAGACCGGGGCCGATTTCCACCATCGGCTGCGCGGGCTGAGGGTTGATGGCATCCACAATGGCAGCGATCACGGACTGATCGCTCAGGAAATGCTGCCCGAACCGCTTGCGTGCAATGTGCTTCATTGCGGCGCTCCGCGCATCTCGACATAGGCCCGCATGCGGATTTCCTCTTGCCATTTGAGGTAGGCCTCATCCAGCTTTTGTTCACGCACCAGCTGCCTGATTTGCTCGCGCTGCTCACGGGGTGTCAGCTCAACCTGGCGGCGCTCCAGAACCTGAATCAGGTGAACCCCAAAACGCGACACCACCGGCTCGGATATCTGGTTCGGGGCCAATTTGGCCATCACTTCTTCGAATTCAGGCACAAACACACCCGGCCCCACCCAACCCAGATCACCGCCCTGGCTGGCCGATCCATCCTGGCTGCGTTCTTTGGCCAGTGCGGCGAAGTCAGCCTGGCCAGCGACAATGCGCTGGCGCAATGCAGCCAGCTGCGCCTGGGCAGCAGACTCGGACAGATTCACCGATGGGCGCAGCAGAATGTGGCGGGCACGGGTCTGGGTGATGAAGGCATCGGGCATGCCTGCAATGCGCTTGTCCAGCACCTTGAGCACATGCAAGCCCGCCGGACTGCGCACCGGCCCGGCTACGCCCCCCACCGGCACCGCACGGATGGCCGTGACAAACAAATCAGGGTAGCGGTCTGCTGTGCGCAACCCCAGACTGCCGCCTGAAGTTCTGTCCGGTGAATCGGAAAATTCTCGGGCCAGCTCGGCAAAGTCGGCACCGGAACGGGCTTTGGCCGCCACCGTCTGGGCTCGGGCCATGAGGGTGGTCAGGCGGGTGGCATCGGCCTCTTCGGGCACGGCCACCAGAATCTGGGCCAGATGCAGTTGCAGGTCGGCACCGGGGTTGTCCTGCTTTTGCGCCACAAAACGGTCGATATCGGCCTCGGTGACCCGCACGCGGGCTTCCACCTCGCGTTCACGCAGGCGCTGGAGGGTCAATTGCTGGCGGATGTTGGTGCGAAACTCTTCCACACCCAAGCCTTGCTGCCGCAGCGATGTGTGCATCTGCTCCAGAGTGAGCTGGTTCTGGCGGGCCACATTCAGCTCAGCCTCGTCCACCTGCGCTGAATCGATGCGGATACCCAGTTCAGCCGCCAGTTGCAGCTGGGCTTTTTCCTGAATCAGGGCTTCCAGCACCTGTTTGCTGGCTTCATCGGCAGGTGGCATGGCCATGCCATTGCGTTCGGCCTGCTGCTGCAAACGCTGCAAACGGGAACGCACCTCGTGCTGGGTAATGGGCTCGTTGTTGACCACCGCCACGATGTGATCCACCGTCACCGGCTCCGTGGAACGCTGGATGGCACGTTGGGTAGAAGGACCCAGCAAACTGGTGGAAGGCTTGAGGCCCTGGGCCTGTGCAAGGCTGCCGACCATCGCCAAGGCCAGCATGGACAGCCTGAGGGTGCGGGAATGAAGGTGTGTCATGGCGAAGGGCTTGAAGCTTGAAAAATATCGGAAAGACAAAGGGCGCGGCACGGCACCTGAACCACGCTCACTCATAGCGGCCAAAACGGCTGGGTGTGCGCACCTCGTCTTTGAGCAGCATGTAGCGGGGTACGTTGTCACGCAGGGTTTGCAGCGGATTGGAGCCTATGCGGGTGAAGCCGGTGAACTCCAACTGGAACATGACACGCTGGCTGGCACTGGCCGCACTGCGTTGCAGCCGCTCCAGCACCAGACGGCCCACCCAGCAGCCTGCATCATATTCAAGCCCGGCCACCAGATCGACGATCTTGCTGTCAGGCACGCTGTAGTTGATGCGGCCCACGCCGTACCAGCTGCCTGGCCCCAGCTTGGAATCATTGGGCTGTTGCCCCGGCCAGCCCACATTGGCCAGCGGCCATTGCCAGCCCAGATCGACTTGCTCACTGGCTGGCAACAGCCCGCCAGCCCGCTGCAAACGGTAGGCGGCACTGAGCACATGGTAGGGCTGGGGGTGGTAGCGCGCACTCAGCGTGGTGCGCTGTGAACGCTGGGTTTTGGGGTTGTACTGCACCGCCCCGTCAAACGACCACAGGGGGCTCCAATTCAGGGTGGTGCCCAGGAGCAGATCGCTGAGGCGGTCGGTCACGGGTGAGCCGCCGGGCAAGGTCACCTTCTGATCCGAAAAACGCAGGCGCTGGGCAATGCCAAACCGGGCCGACTCCACCCCGGTGGCCGGGTCGATCAGGCGCGAACTCACGCCCAATGTCAGGGCGTGGATGTCGGAGATGCGATCCTGCCCGCCGAACACACTGTCCGACCAGGCCGCACCGATGTTGAAATCTTTGGCACCCGAGTCGTAGTTGGGCAGGCCCGACTGGTCGCGGTACGGCGTGTGGACATAAAACGCCCTGGGCTCCAGGGTTTGCAGCAAATCGCGCCCCAGCAGGTTGGCCTCGCGCTCAAACACCAGCCCGCTGTCCAGGCTGAGGGTGGGCACAGCACGGCCTGCCGACCGGCGGCCATCCAGCAAGGGCTGGCTGAACTGGTACTGCGTCAGGTGCCACTGGGCCTTGGGCCGCACAAACCAGCCGGGAGCCTGCCAGGGTCGGCTGATCTGGGCGATGCCCAGCCAGCGGTCACCGTCGATATCGGCCAGGGTGGCCGTCACAGACGGGGTGCGGGGCGTGGCAAAGCGGGTGTACTGCCCAGTCAGCGACCAGTCCAGCCCGCCCAGTGCGCCCAGTTGCTGGTCGGTCTGGCCCCAGCGCAGATCCACCTGGGGCACCCGGTCATAAGGAGCCGTGATGGGAGCCGACGCATCTTGCAGCGTTTGCCACGTGTAGCTGCCAGCAGAAATGCCCACAGGCCCCACCTGCCCCGACAGCACCACCTCATTGGGCAACAGGCGCTGGGTCAATATGGACGTGGCACGCGGAAAGTCGCGCCAGTAGTCGTCGTCGCTCACGCGGTTGAGGTTGACGCGCAAGCCCGTGGCACCCACCAGGGGCAGTGGTGGCAGCGCATGGTTGTGCTGGATGGATGTGCCCCAGCGCTGGGTGCCGCGCAAGGTGTCGTTGGGCATGTAGGCGGCGCGCACCTGACCGTTGTATTCGGGGTCGAGATAGCGGAACTCACCACCCAGATCGATGCCGCGCTTGGTCATCAGCGTGGGGTAGAGCGTGGCATCCAGGTTGGGGGCGATGTTCCAGTAGTACGGCAGCGTGACTTCAAATCCGCTGAGGTTGGTCAGGTTGATGGTGGGTGGCAGCAAGCCGCTTTTGCGCTTGTCTGAGATGGGAAAGCTCACATAGGGTGCGGCCAGGATGGGCACGCCCTTGAAATACAGAGCCCCCCCGGTGGCGCGGCCCATCTCCTCGGCGTTGTCCAGTTCCAGCCGCTTGGCCCCCACCCACCAGTCGGGCAGAAACCCCGGCGGGGCCTGGCAGGTGGTGTAGGTGGCGTTGTGGGCAATGCTCAGGTTCTCGCCCTGAAAGTCCACCCGCTCGGCATCGCCACGGCCTTCATTGGCCAGCAGCCTGTAGCGCGGCAATGAGAAAAAGCCTTCGTAGGTATCCAGGTTGAGTTGCAGCTCGGGGCCTTCGAACCGGTTGCCGTTGCGGATGACGGTGACCGACCCTGTGGCCCTGGCATCGTTGCGCTCATGGTCAAGCTGCAACCGGTCGGCCTTGATCACGGTGTCGTGGCGGCGCAGTTCGGCCTGACCCTCCACCACCGTTTGCACACCTGTGTGGCCGCTGATGCGGTTGCCCCACACAAACGTGGGCATCTGCTTGAGGGCATCTTCGGGCAGGCGATCGACCAGCATGCCGCTGGGCCGCAGTTCCATGCTGACGGGCACCGGCTCGGGGGGGGGGCTCGCCTGTGCGGCTTCGGGCATGGCTGGCGCAGGAGAAGCGGGCTGTGTCTCGGCGGCCGCCGGGCTGGCTGTGGCGGCCAGCCAGCAGGTGATCAGCGCACCCGCCGCCACCGAGCGCAAAACCCCAGCCGCTCGCCCCGCTGCACCACTGCGCACCAGCCACAGCGGCACCTCCCCTGTGCAGGCACGGGCCTGGAAGAGGTGAGGGCCTGTGCAGCCGGAAAGGACGGGGGTGAAATGGCTCATTTGTAAAATCCCGCCGCATTATCGTATGCCGGGTATATCCACCATGACCATGTCTTCTCCCCCCTCACCCGGCCACATGCCCAGCGGCATTGAATGGACCGATGCCGCCCGTGAACAGGCCTTCGGCCAGTGGCTCGGTGCCACCGCCAGCACACACGGCCTGCTGCCCCACACCGTGCGCCTGGCTTCTGCCGACGCCAGCTTCAGGCGCTACTTCCGGGTGGACCGTGCCAGCGGCGGCAGCTGCATCGTCATGGATGCACCCCCCGCCCAGGAAAACTGCCAACCTTTTGTGCAAGTGGCCGAGCTGATGGCCCAGGCGGGCCTGCGCGTACCCGACGTACTGGCCTGGGACGCGCCCCAAGGCTTCATGTTGCTGAGCGATCTGGGCAACCGCACCCTGCTGGACGTGCTCGACTTCGACCGGCCCCAGGACAACCTGCCGCATTTCAAGGACGCGACCACCGCCCTGACCGCATGGCAGACCGCCAGCCGCCCCGGTGTGCTGCCCGCCTACGACGAGGCCCTGCTGCGGCGCGAGCTGCAACTCTTCCCCGACTGGTATCTGGGCCAGCACAAACAGTTTGCCCTGACCGACACGCAGGCCAACGTGCTGGCCAAGGCCTTCACCAGCATCGTCACCCGCAACCTGGCCGGCCCCAAGGTGTTTGTGCACCGCGATTTCATGCCGCGCAACCTGATGGTGCCCCCCGATGGCTTCGCGCCCGCCACCGCCGCCCAGGCCCTGGGCGTGCTGGACTTTCAGGATGCGGTGTACGGCCCCGTCACCTACGACATTGCCAGCCTGATGCGCGATGCCTTCCTGACCTGGGAAGAAGACTTTGTGCTGGAAGTCACCATCCGCTACTGGGAGCGCGCCCGCAAGCTGGGCCTGCTGGACTTTGAAGACTGGAGCCAGGACTTCGGTGCGTTTTACCGCGCCGTCGAATGGATGGGCCTGCAACGCCACCTGAAGATTCTGGGCATCTTCGCCCGCCTCACGCTGCGCGACGGCAAGCCCAAATACCTGGCCGACACGCCCCGCTTCATCCACTACGTGCGCAACACCGCCAACCGCTACCGCGAGCTTGGCCCCTTCCTGAAGCTGATTGACGAAGTCGAAAACCTGCAGGTTGCCAGCGGCTTTGCCTACGGGCGCATGTGAGCC
>CALMMY010000460.1 GCA_937868695.1 uncultured Comamonadaceae bacterium | reverse complement strand
CCGTCCATTTTCAGGCTGCGCATGCCGCCCTCTACGCAAGCAACAAACAGATCGGCCACGCGGGCTCGCTCCTGTATCAACTTGCGGGTGGCTTCATCGGCAATCAGCAGTTCGTGCAGGCCCACACGGCCTTTGTAGCCCGTGCCCCGGCAGGTGTCGCAACCCTTGGCGCGGTAGAGCATGAGCTGGCCGTTCTGGCCATAGCGGTCTGTCCAGTCGTTCAGCAACTCTTGCTCGGCATCGGCGGGGTTGGCCCGCCAGGCTGTGGTGTTGACCAAATCCTGGGTGTATTCGCGGATAAAGCTTTTCAACTCGGGATAGTCGGGAGCGTAGGCTTCTTTGCACTTGCACAGGCGTTTGGCCAGACGTTGCGCCAGAATGCCCAGCAAGGCATCGGCAAAGTTGAAAGGATCCATGCCCATGTCGAGCAACCGGGTGATGGACTCGGGCGCAGAGTTGGTGTGCAGCGTTGAAAACACCAGGTGCCCGGTGAGCGAGGCTTCCACACCCATGCTCACGGTTTCCTTGTCGCGGCTTTCACCCACCATGATGATGTCGGGGTCAGCACGCAAAAAGGCCCGCATCACCAGCGCAAAGTCGATGCCGGCTTTTTTGTTGACCTGTACTTGGCGCAGCCCCTTTTGGGTGATTTCAACCGGATCTTCAGCCGTCCAGATTTTGGTTTCTGGCGTGTTCAGGCTTTTGAGGATGGAGTGCAGCGTGGTGGTTTTGCCCGAACCAGTAGGGCCGCACACGTAAAACAAACCGTAGGGTTTGCTGACGGTGGCCACAAGACGGGCCATGTTGTGCGGCGTGAGGCCCAGCTTGTCCAGCGGAATGGGCTCGCCCGCTGACAGTATGCGCATCACCACATCTTCCACACCACCGGCTGACGGCAGGGTGGCTACACGCAGCTCAATGTCAAGAGGGCCAAATTTTTTGAACTTGATCTTGCCATCCTGCGGCTTGCGCTTTTCGGAGATGTCGAGATCGCACATGATTTTGAGGCGAGCCACCATCGCATCGCGGTAGGCGGCGGGCACCTCGATATAGGGCATCAGCGAGCCGTCAACCCGAAAACGGATGCCTGTTTTGGCCTTGCCTGGCATGGGCTCGATGTGAATATCGGAAGCGCCCTGGTGGTAGGCATCCACAATCACTTTGTTGACAAACTTGACCAGCTCGTTGTCCGATGCTGCGGAGGCCACCGCCTGATCGTTGCTGCTGTCGTCTTCCAGCGGGGTCTGGAGGTCAGCCAGCAAATCATCGATGGAGCCGCTCTCAGCCTGCGTGCCATAGAGCTGATCCAGGGTGCCTTCAAACTCCACCTGCGTGGTAACGGCGTACACATGCTTGCTGAACTGGGGGTACACCTGAGGCACCAGCCGGGAGGCACGCACGGCCTCGGGATCCAGTGTCATGATGAGCAAGCCGTCTGGCGTGTCTTCCAGCGCAATCCAGTGGTGCGCCTGCACGAATTCACGCTTCAGTTTGCCGTGCAGGGCCTCGGTGCGGATGCGGCTTTTGTCAAAACCGACGTATGGCACACGAAAGAAGTGACTGAGTGAGCTACCGATGTGTGCGGGCTGGGCATGGTACTCAGCCATCATGATGCGCTCTACCGATTGGTTTTGCTCGCGGGCCAATTGCATGCTGCGTCTGAGCTCGTCTGCACTGAGCACACCATTGGCCACCAACCCGTCGTACTTCGACACCAGCATGCGGTTTGGCGATTCAGTCGGGTTGGCCCGCTGGCGGATGGCTGTGGCCAGTGTTTTGCACAGCTGCACCACACCATCCATCTCAAGCGCCCCAAAGGGATGGCTGATTTTGCTGTTGATGACCTGGAGCACACCTTTGAGTTCAGCCCCATCCAGAATGGGGGCCACCAGCATTTGGCGCGTGCGGTAACCGGAGCGGCGATCCACTTCTTTCAAGAAATGCAGCCGACTGTCAATGGCGGCCAGCTCGGCATCGTCGTACACATCTTTGATGTTGAGGGTCTGGCGAGTCAGCGCAACAAAGCCTGCAATGCTCTGGGGGCCGATGGGCAGCTTGAGTTCCTTGCTGGTGGTCAAACCCGTTTTGACGCGGGAGACAATGGCTGTTTTGTCTTCACTCACTGCATACAGTGTCAGCCGGTCGGCATTGAAGAGGCTGCAAATGTCAGGGCTGACATCCAGCATGAGCTGCGACAGGTTTTCTGTATCGTGAATACAGGTTGTGACTTGTTGCAGCCGCCTGTAAAACTCTGCGGCTTCTGGCGTGTTGACACGCGCTGGAACGGGTGAATTCATAGGTGCAATTCTTGGCCTGTCGCGAGCCAGCCAATGCGAACCTGGCGCTTGCCTTGCACTTCCCTCACGTGATTGATGTGGGCAATCTCGGTCATGATCAGCTCGGTTTCGGCGGGCTTGGTGTGGGTGATGAGCACAGGATAGTCGGCATCGGGTGCCATCAGGTCAAGCTGCCTTGCCAGCGTGCTCGGACACAGATGCAGGCTGCGCTCGGCCAGCGCCGATTCGCGCTCGCTGAAGGCGGTTTCAATCACCAGCATACCCACTTGCATGGCATTGATGCGTTGCCAGAAAGCAGGGTTGTGGCCCGTGTCACCAGAAAACACCCAATGTATGGGCTGCTCGCTCACCTGGGCAATGGCATAGGCCACTGCGGGCACGGTATGCACTGCCGGCAAAACCTCAATGCGCTTGCCCTCCAGCATCAACACATCGCCTTCGGAGAGTGGCTTGAATACCAAAAAAGGATGCTCAACGGTGGGTATGACCGAAAAATCCGGCCAGATGGTGTTGTTGAAAATATGCGTTTTCAGAGCTTGGATGGTCTCGGGCAAGGCATGCACCCGCACAGGCTGTTGACGGCTGGATGCCACCGCATCCAGCATCAGGGGCAAGGCCGCAACATGATCGAGATGGGCGTGTGTGATCAGCACATCGTCTATCTGGGCCATGTCAGCCAAGCTCAGATCGCCCACACCGGTGCCAGCATCGACCAAAAGCCGGTCATCGATCAGAAAAGACGTGGTTTTACAGCCCTTTGCAATGGCACCAGAGCAACCCAGTACTCGAATTTTCATGGGTAAATCAGCCAGCCAATCTCAGCCGGAGCATCACTTGACGAGGAACCGGTTGGTTCCATCCCAAGTGGGGTCAATGGGCAGCAGACGCTGTTGGGACAGCCGCTGTGCGTAGTAATGGTAAAGGGGGCTGGCGGGGTTGAGGCGCTGCAAATTGAGCAGATGCAGGTCGCATTCGTCCCATTGCTGATGGCGGAATGCCTTCAAAAAGCGGTTCCAGATAGACAGTTCCTGCTGGATGTGGGCATCGGGCACATCGGTCTGTGGTGCCAGCGGCGTGAAAATACACACGGCATCTTCTTTGCCCTTGACCACCACCCGATCCAGCTCTTGCCAGTAAAACGCTGGTGCCAGGCGGCGTGTGGCTTCGCCCACTACCACATCCACACCATAGACACGTGACAAAGATTCCAACCGGGAGCCGAGGTTGACGGCATCACCGATGACGGTGTAACTGCGGCGAATATCTGAACCCATGTCTCCCACGAACATGGAGCCGGTGTTGATACCGATGCCCACACCAATGGTGGGTTTACCTTGAGCCTGAAATTCGGCATTGATTTTGTCCAACGCCATTTTCATCCCCAAGGCTGCGTGTACCGCCTGGGTAGCGTGTTCATCGCTGCGCACGGGAGCCCCCCAAAAAGCCATGACGCAATCGCCCATGTATTTGTCGATGGTGCCCCTGTGTTGCCGGATGACCTCGGTCATGCGGCTGAACAGTCGGTTGAGCACGCCTTGCAGCTCTTCGGGTGACATGGATTCGGCCAGGGTGGTGAAACCGCGCATGTCGCAAAACATGACGGTGAGGTCACGGGCCTCGGCCTGCATGGTGTAGCTGTCGGGGTCTTTGACCATTTCATCGACCAGCTCAGGCGGCACGTAGGTACCAAAGAGTTGTGCCAGCTCGCGCTTGGAACGGCTTTCGGCAAAGTAACCATAGCTCATGTTCATGACGAACGAGGCCACGATCATGAACAGCGCGGCAGCCAGTGGCAGCACCAAGCCGTGGTGGGCATACAGCCAGAAATTGAGCCCGGTTACGGTGACCAGCATGGCCACACTGAGCGCCACAGCACGTGCAGCGGGCAACAACGGTAGCAGCGTGACCAGCAACGCCCCCGAAATCAGCACCACGGCCAGTTCGTAGCCCAGGGCATAGTCGGGCGTGGCAATGACATTGCCATCCAGAAAGCCCGACAGCAAATTGGCATGTGCTTCTACGCCAGGATAGGCTGCTCCCACGGGGGTCGTTCTCAAGTCCAGCAACCCAGGTGCGGTGGTGCCAACCAAGATGATTTTCCCCTTGAGGGTGTCAGGCGGCACCCGGCCATTGAGCAAATCGGTAGCTGGGATGTACTGGAATGACCCACCTTTGGGTCCGCCCCAGCCTCGATAGGGAACGAGACTGCCAACACGGTGATCGACGGGTAGCGACAGGCTTTTGTCGCCTTGCTGAATCACAATGCTCTCAATGCCTTGGTAACCTTTGGGCAAAAACCGCGATGCAGGAAAACCTGGCTTGAGCTGCGTGTCACCCATCAGGGTGCGAAATATCGCCAGCGACAGCGACTGGTAATACGCCCCACCGAACTCCGACACCAGTGGTACGGCACGCACCACCCCATCGGAATCGGTGATGGCATTGAAATAGCCCCCCGTTCGGGCGGCTTTGGCCAGCAAGGGGATGCTGGCACCGTAGCCCGTCCAGCCAATGAACCCGGACGCGGTGCCCCGCATGTCCTCGCGCGTCATGACAGGGGGGGGCAGTTGACCACTTTGGCGGCCATCGCGGTCACTGGTGAAGTAATGCCCGAGCACCACAGGCCGATTCGCAATGGCATTGGCAAACAGCTGGTCGTGATCCAACTGGGCCGACAGCTTCTCCAACTCGGTTGAATACTCAGGAATGTGGGCCAGTTGCTTTTCGGCCAACTTGCGCAACTGATTCAGCCCGGAGCTGTGATCGGGCTCGGCAAACACCACGTCAAAGCCCAGCACAGCGATGTTTTGCCGCTCAAACAGCTCTTGTGTCAGCAGAGCCAATTTGTCGCGGGGCCACGGCCAGCGCCCGATCTCAGCCAAGCTTTTCTCGTCCACATCGACAACCGCGATCCGCTCGTCCAGCGTGCGCGGCATGGTGGCGCGAAGACGGGTGTCGTAAATCAGGTTGTCCACCCACTCCAGCGCCCCCAACTTGACCACGCCGACCACATGCAGCACCGCCATCAGCACAGGCAGCAAGGCAAACAGCAACCTGACCAATGGCCTGTTGGATGTGAACAATCCTGTCCCCTGCAAACAGCGTCTGGTGCAGACTAGACCATCACAAACTGCATCTTGGTTCCAGCAAGCTCAAGAATGTCGTTGTGCTTCAACATCTGAGGCTCGGAACCAAGGGGCGCGTCATTGAGCGTGGGACGATTGACCGCCTCCACCACCGCGACGGCATAACCGTGCGTTCTGCGCGTGACCGAAGCCACGGCCACACCAGGCTTTCCAATGGTGGTGACGACCTTGATCAAGGTCACTTCGCGACCGGCAGCGGGGCCAGAAATGACCCGGATGAGCGCCTTGCCCACTGGAGCAGCGGGCGTGTGGGCATCGGCGTGGGCCGATGGCCGGATGATCATGGTTTTCTCAAACCCGGCATCAGCCGTTTCGTTAATAAACTTGATCTTGTGCTTGCCCACTTCAATGGTATCGCTGTGCTTCAGAAGCTGCTTTTTGACGGCCTTCCCATTCACATAGGTACCATTGGTGCTGTTCAAATCTTCAATATGGACTTCCGACCCCGTCATTTGGAGAGCGGCATGCTCGCCGCTCACCGCCAGGTTATCGATCACGATGTCGTTGTAAGGCCTGCGGCCAAGGGTGGTGCGATCCTTGGTCAATTGCAATTCTTTGACAACAACACCGTCAATTGAGACGATCATTTTCGGCATGGCCGACTCCTCTGATTCATTTGCATCGTTCAGTGTGGGCATCAAGACGAACGCAGGATGCGGGAAAAAAAGCTGCTAGACCCCGATTGTGGCTTGACCAATACGAGTATGACTGAAATATTGTCGCGTCCACCACTCGCATTGGCCTGCTGTATGAATCTGGCAGCCTTGGCATTCAGATCAAGATTCTCAGCCATGATGGCAGCGATTTTGTCATCATCCAACATGTCGGAAAGTCCATCCGAGCACATCATGTACACATCTTCAACCTGCGGCGTGTGTTGCATGACATCGACTTCGACCACGGCATCCACCCCCAGGGCACGGGTCACCAGATTTTTATTTGCAGCCCCTTTGGCTTGCTGCGGGGTAATCAGGCCCGCATCCAGCTGCTCTTGCAGCAGGGAATGGTCTCGCGTCAGCTGCTTGAGTCGCCCACCACGCCACAAATAGCACCGAGAATCGCCCACATGGGCCAACACCACCCGGTTCGGCGCAAACACGCCCGACACCAAGGTGGTACCCATGCCCGCAAATTGCACATTGGCAATGGCTGCGTTGTAGATAGCCTGGTTGGCATGCAGCACGCACAACTCCAGCGCACGCTGCACATTGCCTGTACTGACGCGCCCACCCGATGACTTGATCCATTCCGCCAATTCGGCACGGATGAGGGTCACGGCCATCGCACTGGCAATTTCCCCGGCGTTGTAGCCCCCCATGCCATCGGCCAGAACGGCAATGCCCTGTGCAGGGTCACAAGCCACCGAGTCTTCGTTGTTGTCGCGTACTTTGCCGGGGTCTGTCAGGCTGACAAATTCAAAATTCATGGCTGGGAAGGGGTCTGCCCCCCGTCTGTGTGGTTGGTCAACACCACGGTGGTGGCAAATTCTTTGGTTTGTCCCGATGCGGGTTGTTGGGCCTGAACGGCACGGCTGATTTCCTCGGCATCCAGCGTCTGTGTTTCAGTCTGCTGGACAGGGTTTGCGTTCAAACACTTTTCCAGTGCATCAGCCATGATTTGGCCTGTCGCAAAGCGCACGTCCAAACTCTTGGCGAGCGCGCTGGCAACCACAGCCGCCAGCTCTGCCGAAATATGGGGGTTGACAGAGCGGATATCTGGCGGAGGCTCGTTCGCTATTTTGAACATCAGCTCAGCCATTGACTCCGCCCGAAACGGCAAGGTACCCGTCAGCAACTGAAACGCCATCACACCCAGCGAATACAAATCCGAACGACCATCGACTTTTTTACCCGCAATCTGCTCTGGTGACATGAAGCTGGGCGTACCCAACACCATGCCGGTACGGGTACGGCTGGCATCCGTCACACGGGCAATGCCAAAGTCTGTGACCTTGATGGTGCCCGTCTGCGCTTCGTACATGATGTTGGCGGGCTTGATGTCCCTGTGTACAACATTCAGTGAGTGGGCGTAATCAAGTGCCCTGGCTATCTGAATCAGGATGGATACCACTTTGTCCTGTGGCAGCAAGTTGCCAGGCTGGGTGTGGGCCACCAAATCCTTGCCTTTCAGAAACTCCATTGCAATGTAGGCAAGCTCATGGTCTTCGCCGGCATCGAAAATGGTCACGATGTTCTGGTGCTGCAAACGCCCGGCTGTTTCGGCCTCGCGGAAGAACCGCTGGCGGGCATCCTCCAACTCGTCACCCTCAAATTCTTGTGCCAACGCCATGGTCTTGATGGCTACAACACGGCCAATTTTGGGATCTTTGCCCAAATAGACCACCCCCATCGCCCCTTTACCCAGCTCCTTGTCCACTTGATACCGTCCGAGCATGGGTTTTTCGATGGCCTCACCATCGAGCAACATCGTGCCGCCCCGGTGGGATGAGCCGCCCAACATCACCGTTTCAGACAGGTTTTTCACCCGCTTGAGCTTGTTTTGCAAGTCCTTGTGGTTGGCGTTGTACAGAGCCATGTGCTCATACACGGCCTGCGCTTTGTTGAATTGGCGCTTGCGCTCGAAGTCCAAAGCCAGATTGGACAGGTTGTCCATGAGGGCATCACTCATGGGAACACGCCGAAAACGGTCGAACGCCATATCAAGCTGGCCCTGCCCCTGGTGGGCCAGGCCCATCATGCGGTTGGTTTCGGCGGACTCTTCATCCGATTTGATCTTGCCAGCCTCGGTCAGCAAAAACCGTTTGGTTGTCAACCCCAGGTAACCCACCACCAAGGCCACCGCAGGCAAAACCAGTGGCACCCACACATAGACCGAACTGATGAGCCAAGCCTGGGCAGCCAGCAACGCGATCAGGCTCACACCCGTGACCACAGCGGCCACCCCAGCCGATACTCTGGGCAACAAACCGGCTACCAGCAACGCCACCAGCAACGTACTCCCCAAACTGGCTGTTTGGCCCCAAAAAGGAACCGTGAAGAAATGTCCACTCAGCAGACTGGAGGTGGTGTGCGCCAGCACCAGGGCAGGGCTGGTGACGGCAGACACCGGCGTGGCAAAGCTGTCGCCCACACCAGCCGCCGTGGCACCAATGGCCACAATTTTTCCTGCGTATTTGCTGGCAGGAATTTTGCCGGAGTACACATCAAAAAATGAATCCTGGACAAACGGGGACTTGCCATCCTTGTCTGGGTAAAACTGGGTAAATACCCGGCCATGATCATCCATCGGGATGGTGATACCACCCAGGCGCAGCAAACCATCACCCACTGACTTCAGGTCTTGGGTGGACAGATTCAAACTGTGCGCGGCCGTCTGCATGGCCATGCTGGGTATGGCCAAACCATCATGGTTGAGCAACAGCAAGTCCGACCTGACTGTGCCATCCCCTGCGTCAGGCAGCTGGTTCAGGTGGCCCACACCACGGGCTGCACGGCCAATGGCCTCAAACGGTAGCGAAACACGGGTGGTGCCAATCAGTTGGATTGACCCATCCAATGTCGGTGCGTGCTGGCTCACATAATCGGGCAAGGGCCGATCTGGCCTGCCAAGCGGCTCCCCGAGTTCGAAGAGCAGAGGCAGCACCACGCGACCCGACTTCTGGACGCTGGTCACCAGCGTTGTGTCCGTATCCAGATCGCGGATGGCCCCATCGACCACGCCCTTGATCCGAGATGCCAGTGGATCGCCCTCGGGCGCTTTCGCAATCAAAGACTGCACATCCAGAAGAGGCTGCAAACCTCTGTCCACCTGAGGCTCGAAAAACAGCGTCGTGTGGGCAATGGTCTTGACCCCGCCTTGAGTCAATTGGTCAATGACCTTGGCATGCACATCGCGCGGCCAAGGCCAGCGACCGATGTTGGCGATGCTTTGATCATCAATAGCCAGCACCGCCACTTGCGGAGAGGGAGTCCGCTGGGTTTGTTGTGAGGCATGGTCATAAAAACGGTTTTCAATACCGCCCAGAAACCCCGTCGCAGCCTCCAAAAACAGCACGCCCACAACCAGCAGAAAGCCAAACACGCCATCTGAACGCAGCATGGCAATCAACCCATCTCCTGATTTTTTCTGCATGGCCTTCCTCTAAGGTATCTGGAGTGCAAACCACCGCGAAATGATTCGTCACCATATAGCGCGGCAAAGCGACAGTATCAGACACCGCAT
>CALMMY010000459.1 GCA_937868695.1 uncultured Comamonadaceae bacterium | reverse complement strand
AGGGAGTATGAGGCCCCCACCCTCCCCAGCACGCCACGTCAGCACGACATGGCTCACCACCACACACGCCAGCCGAGAAACAGCCCGCCACCACCAAAGCCAGGCAAAAATCAACACGCCTGGTCTAAATGAGAATGGCTGCTTCAGACCGGCTTTGCCGGTGTCGGCGAGCCATCGCCCCCGCAGCGCCGCAGGGCCAGCCCGGCCACCACAGCCAGCGCCAACGCCCACAGCGGCCACAAGCTCCAGGCGGCGGCCCAGCGGGCGTAGGGCGTGAGGCCGCTGCGCCCTTCCACACTGGCCACCAACGCACCCGCCGTGTGCCGGGGCTGCACGTGGGTAACCTGCCCCCGGTGGTTGATGGCCACGGTGGCCCCGGTGTTGGTGGCCCGCACCATCGGGCGGCCCAGCTCCAGCGCCCGCAGACGCGAGATGTGCAGATGCTGATCCAGCACCACCGAGTTGCCAAACCAGGCCAGGTTGCTGAGGTTGACCAGCACGGTGGGTGCGGTGTCGGCGCGGGCAAAGCTCTGCGCCAGCTCTTCGCCAAACAAGTCTTCGTAGCAGATGTTGGGGGCAATGCGCTGGCCCTGCCAGTCAAAGGTGGCCTGGCCCAGCGCACCCCGGTTGAAATCGCCCAGGGGAATGTTCATCAGGCGCACAAACCACCGGAACAGCGGTGGAATGAACTCGCCAAACGGCACCAGGTGGTGCTTTTCGTAGCGGTAAACCGGGTGGGGGGGGCGGCTGTCGAGGGTGCCCAGGTCGCCCTGCGCCGCGTCCAGCGTGCGCAGTGCCCAGGTGGCCTGTTCGGGGCGGATGCCCCATGCGGCATTGGCATAGCCCTGCTCAAAGTCACCCAGAGGCAACCCGACCAGCACGGCATGCTGCCCGGCGGCCACAGCGGTCAGCAAATCGCGCCAGTAGGGCTCGCCCATTTGGCCGGGCAGCAGGGGCAAGGCGGTTTCGGGGGCCACCACCAGCGCACCGTCGGGCAGGCGGGCTCCGTCATCCAGGTCACCCGCCAGCCGCTGGCCATACCAAGCCAGAGCCTTGGGCACGCCGGTGCCGGTCTCGAATTTTTCGTTCTGGGCAATGTTGCCTTGCAGCAGCACCAGCGGCAGTTCGCCGTCGCCGTGAGGTCGGGTGAAATCGGGCAGGCTGGCATGCAACGCTGGCCCCAGCGGCAGCAGGGCGGGCACACCCGCAACAACCAGCACAACGGCCAACCGATCCGGCCTGCGTGATGGCGGCGAAGCATCGGCAACAGGCTGCACCGGGTGGACACCCGCTGCGCAACCGGCGGGCGTGCCCAGCACCCCGGCCAGCCAGGCCGACAGCCCGGCGGCCAGCGCACCCATGCCGTACACCCCCACCCAGGGCGCGGCCCAGGCCAGGCTGTCCACATGGGCATAGCCCACGGCCCCCCAGGGAAAGCCGGTGAACCACTCGCCCCGCGCCAGTTCGATCAATGTCCACAGGGCGGCCCAAAGCAGGGCATTGCGCGCAATGGCGGCCCTGGTGTTCTGTGCCAGCGCACAGCGCCTGAACAGCACGGCGATGGCCGCCACCAGCAGAGCCAGCGCCGCCGCCAGCGCCAGCACCGCCGCAGCGGCCAGCGGTGCCGCCAGGCCGCCATAGGTGTGCATGGAAATGAACAGCCACCAGAACGTGCCACCCAGCCAGGCCGTGCCAAACACCCAGCCCAGCCCGCCCGCCCGGCGCGGCGTGGGGGCCGCTTGCAGCAAGGCCACCAGCACCGCCATCGCCACCACCTGCAACAGTGGCCAGGGCTGACCCGCAGCGGGCCACACCAGCGCCAGCCAGCCGGGGCGCTGCACCAGCCAGTCGGATGCGGTCACCCCCCAGGGCCAGGCCAGGGCCACGGCCTGCGCACAACCGGCCAGGGCGGCGCACAGCAGCGGCAACCAGGCACGCCAACGCGTATTCACAGAAAACATGGCAGGCTGCGGCAGGCCGCTCACGCGCTGGCGGAGCCGGGTTTGCGGGCCTTGAACCACCTGACCACCCCGCCGCGCCCGTGCAGCACCTCAAAGCGCCAGCCTTGCAGGGAGTGGAACTCGCCACGCCGGGGCACGCGGCCCATTTCGTGGGCAATCAGGCCCGCCACGGTGTCCACATCGGCATCGGAGAGTTGCAGGCCGAATTCCTCGTTCAGCCGGGCGATGGGCGTGTCGCCGCTGATGCGCCAGGTGCCATCGGCCAGCGCAAAAATGTCGCCCTCTTCTTCTTCGTCATCGAACTCGTCTTCGATTTCGCCGACGATTTCTTCCAGCACGTCTTCAATCGTGATCAGCCCGGCCACACGGCCAAACTCGTCGATCACGATGGCCAGGTGGTTGCGGTTGCCCCGGAAATCGCGCAGCAGGTCATCCAGCCGCTTGGACTCGGGAATGAACACCGCCGGGCGCAGCAGGGCGCGCAGGCTCAGCTCGGGCGCACGTTGCAGCTTGAGCAGGTCTTTGGCCATCAGGATGCCAATGATGTTGTCGCGCTCCCCCTCGTACACCGGAAACCGCGAGTGCGCGGTGTCGATGACGCTGTGCAGCAAAGCGGAATACGGCGCGTGGATGTCGAGCAGATCCATGCGCGGGGTGGGCACCATCGCGTCGCCCGCCGTGCGCTCGGCCATGCGCAGCACACCTTCGAGCATGATGCGCGACTCGGTGTTGATCAGGTTGCGGTCTTCGGCTTCGGAGAGGGTGGCAATCAGCTCTTCGGTGGAGTCTGGGCCGGGGTGCAGCAGCTCGGCCAGTTTTTGCAGCAGGCTGCGCTTGTCCACCGTGCGGGGTGCGGGGTGAGGGTCAGACACAAACGTGGTCAGGGAGTTGGGACGCTTTCTAGGATACCCGACCACCTTGACTTTCGCCGGTACCGGCCCCGTGGCTGTGGTGGCCCACCAGCGGCAGCCCACGCAGCAGGTGGCGGAATGCACGCATCTGCACCTTCCAGCGGTAGTCGGACTGCGCCCATTGCTCCTGCACCATCTCGGTCACCAATGAATCGAAATTGGCCGGTGGAATCTGGAGGAACGCCTCGGTTTCGGAGCCATCGCGCACCAGGCGGGCACCGGCCTGGGCGGCGATGGACAGCATCACCTTGTTCTCGGTCAGTGCGTGGATGAACACCAGCTCCACACCCTGGTTGCGGGCGTGCATCACCGCCCGCTCGAACATGCGTTTGCCGTAGCTGCGGCCCCGCGCATGGGCCAGCACACTCACCCCGAACTCGGCGCAGTGCGCACAGTCGGAGGTGGGCGCATACGCCAGGTGGGCCATCGCCAGCAGCTCCAGGCGGCGGTTGAAGATGCCGAACACATCGTCGGTCTCCAGGTTGATGCCGTCGATGTAGCGGCGGATGTGGGCATCGTTGGCCGCGTAGCCAAAGCGCAGATAGCGATCCTCCGGGCTCAGGGCGACGAGGTGCCGGAACATGCGCTCGCGGTGGCCTGGCCCCATCGAACGGATGGGGGCCAGGGGCGTGGAATGCGGGCGGGGGGTGTTCATGCTGAAACCTCCGAAGGTAAAACTAGGGTTTTCCCTTATACGCGAAGAAAAACATTCTGTCTGGTGACCAGTCCCTACTCAGCCCAAATGACCCAAGACCCATCTGGTGGCCTGCGCCGCCGGGCAGGTACGTCGGACTCAGTTGCGCAGCAGGGCCAGGGTGTGGGCCAGCACCTCGGGGTGACCAGCCAGCGCCACATGCCCGACGTGGGGCAAATACAACACCTTGGCCCCGTGCAAAACCGCCGTGCCCAGCGGAAACACGATGTTGTCGCCACAGGTGTGCCAGCAGGTGAACAGGCGGTAACGCCCGGCAGGCTCCGCCGCAGCCAGGGCCTGTATCCACGGGCTGCGGTAGCGCATCTGGCGGGCATTGGTGCCGTGCCCCCAGCGAGCCAGCCAGGTGCCGTGGTGGGGTGTGCCCAGCGTGACCACATGGAAGACGCGTGCATCGGCCCCCGGCACCGCACGCATCCAGGCCCGCACGGCCAGGCCGCCCATGCTGTGCGCCACCACCAGCGGTGGCAAGCCGGTGGCAGCGGTCAGGCGGGTGACGGCCTCGTCCAGCGTGGCCACGTAGTCGTCAATCGAGCCCAGCATGGGCTCCAAGTTGACGGCAATGACCGGGCTGCCCTGCTCGGCCAGCGGGGCGTACCAGTCGCTCCACAGGCCCCGGTTGCACATGAAGCCATGCACCAGCAGCACGCCCCGGCGGCCACCGGGGTGGGCAGACTGGGTAGGCTGGCGAGACGACTGACCGGGTCGGACAGGATCACCGGAATGCACGGCATGGGCAGGCACAAGACCATCGGGGTGGACGCGCCAGCGCCAGGGCTGCTGCCAGCCAAAGCGCATCAGCGAAGCCGCCACCTCGCCCCACCAGGCACGCACCATGCCCGGCACGCTGAAAGCGTTCAGCCCCTGCTGCCAGTTCAGCCCATAGGCCAGCACAAACTGCATGGCCAGCACGCCGGGATGCAGCAGCAGCGGCACCAGCGCCCAGGCCAGCGTGCCATCGGGCGACTCTGCACCCCACACGGCCAACCCCACCGTCCACCCCAGCAGAGACAGGCCGGTGAGCTGTTGCAGGCGGGCAATGCTGGAGGTGGCGGGCAGGGGCCAGGTGTGGGGTGGGGTCATGTGGGCTTTACAGGCATTCTGCGCAAAACACAGCCGGTTTCACGATACGGGCACGGCCTGCGCGCCCCAGTTGCAGCAGCCCGGCACGGCGGTCACCAGTGATGAGGACATCGGCATGGCCCGATACCGCCATGCTGAACAGAAAAGCATCGTTCGGATCGGTGATGACGATGTGCTCAGGCGGGGGCGGCAGGTGATCCAGCACCACGGCGCGTTGCATGTTGTTCACCATCGCACCCACACGGTGCGCGGGCAAAATGGTTTTCAGCTTGGGGTAGCGGCTCACGCGCCGCAGTTCGTCCAGTTGCTCTGTGGAAGTCACCAGCTCAAAGCGTGAGGCCCGCCATGCGCGGTAAATCGCATCCGGTGCGCCGTGCGGCGAAATCAGCGCACTGAGCAGCACATTGGTATCCAGCACCACACGCATCAGTGCTGACGCGCCCAGGCAACGGCCTCGTCCACCAAGTCATCCACCTCGGTCTCGGTCATGCCCGCCGTGGACTGCTTGGCCTGTTCAACGGCCCGCTCCAGGATGTACGAGCGAACCGCCTCTTCAATGAGTCGTGACAGCGCACCTTTGCGCCCCCCGCCTTGGGCAGCAATGAACATGCGAACCGCCTGATCCGTATCGGGAGAGACCGCCACATTCCAGCGAACAGATTCCATGATGGCTCCAATACTTCAGTGTGTGGGTGTGGATGACATCGCATTATCCCCACGCCCTCCGCTTCCCGCAGGCCACGCTGCGCCTTGTTCTTCACCGCTGGAGGACGTGCTCATGCCAGCGCCTCCGGTGTACCACCCAGGCGGCTGATGAGCTGCTGGGTGAGGCGGTTGACCAGCCCGTAGATGGAGAGCTGGGGGTTGGCTCCGATGCTGGTGGGAAACAGCGACCCGTCGTGTACCGACAGGTTGGCCACCTGCCAGTGCTGGCCGTCGGGGCGCACCACGCCGTCGCGGGCCGAGGCGGCCATGCCGCAGCCGCCCATCACATGGGCACTGACCACGCGGGTTTGCAGCGGCAGCATGGGCAGGCGGGCAATCATGTCCTGGGCCTGCGCCCAGGAGGTGCAAAGCTGGGCCTGCTCATGCACCGGCATCACCTGCCGGGCTCCGGCTGCAAACTGGATTTCGGCCATGCTCAGCAGGGCGCGGCGGGCTCCTTCCATCACAAAGTCGTTCAGCGGATAGTCCAGCAGCGGGCTGCCGTCGCTGCGCAGGCTCACCCGGCCTCCGGGTGAGCCGGGGGAAAAACCGTCGCGCAGCAGGGCCAGCAGGATGTGCTGGTGGGCAAACCCTTTGAGCAGCGCCGCCGAGGCCTGGCCGTAGCCGGGGATGCTGGAGGCAAAAATCAGCGGGTGGATGGGCGGGGCTTCCAGCTTGTAGCCCATCGCTCCGTCGATGGGCTGGGTTTCCAGGAAGTGATCGGTGTAGATGGTCTGCGGTGCGCCTTGCCAACCTTCCACCCGGTGGCCGTGGGTGGCGGCACTCATCACCACCGGATGCAAAAACGTGCGCTGGCCCAGCCGGGAGTGCGGGTCGGGCAGGCCCGAGCGCAGCAACAGCGCGGGCGAGTTGATGGCCCCACCCGCCACCACAAAATGCTTCGCTTTGATTTCAATAGTTGCCTGCGCTTTTTCCAAAAGCACAGAGTCAGGTTTTTGCCACAAAAATTCTGCATGCAGCGACTGCACCTGCCCCTGCGCCACCTCCAGCCGCACCGCACGGGTGTTGACCAGCAGCGTGGCCCCGTGGGTCAAGGCGGTGGGCACGCCCGTCAGCAGTTGCGATTGCTTGGCGTTGGTGGGGCAGCCCATGCCGCAGGAGCCCAGGTTCCAGCAGCCTTTTACATTGCGCAGGATGGCGGCCGCCGGAATGCCCAACTTGGCCGCGCCCCGGCGCAGCAGGTCATTGTTCTCGTTGGGCGGCACCAGCCAGGGGCTGACGTTGAGCCGCCGCTCGGCCTGCTGAAAGTAGGGTGACAACGCATCGTCGGTCAGCTCGGTCAGGCCGAAATGCTGCCGCCAGTGCGCCAGCGTGGCCGATGGCGTGCGGAACGAACTGGTCCAGTTGACCGTGGTCGAGCCGCCCACGCAGCGGCCTTGCAGGATGTTGATGGCCTTGTCGGCGGTTTTGCGGGCTGCACTTTCCTGGTACAGCGTGGGGTAAGCCTCGCTCTCCAGCTGGTTGAAGTCGCGGCTGGTTTTCAGCGGGCCTTCTTCCAGCATAAGCACCTTGAATCCGGCACGGGCCAGCAGTTCGGCGGTGATGCCCCCGCCCGCACCCGTGCCCACCACCACCACATCGCACTCCAGCCGCGCGGGCGGGGGCGACGTGTGGCCCAGCACAGTCCAGCCAGCGGCCAGCCCGGCCACCCAGGGATCGGGCAAAGAACTCATAGCTTCATCGGGCCGGGGTAATCCAGCACGCTCCAGGTGGCGGGTTCAGAGAAATAGGCGGCCCCCACCAGATCGTGCAGCGCCAGGTAGGCCTGCACGCGCAGGCTGATGCGGCTGCTGCGCATGTCTTGCAGGGCGGCCTGGATATCGGGCACAGAAGCATCCGGCCAGTCGGTGGCCAGGCCAGCCACGGCACGCCGCCCCGGCGCACTGGCCAGCAACAACAACAGTTGCGACAGCTCCTGCTGCGCATGCTCCGGCAGGGCCGACACCGCCACATGCAGGCGCGGCACCAGCCCTTGCAGGGCCAGGGTCTGCGCCTGGGGCTCGGCAGGCAGCGTGCCATCCAGAAACGCCCGGCCCAGCGCCACCCACACCCGCTGCGCAGGCGCAGAAAACCCCGCCCGCTGCCAGCCCGGCTCGGTGGTGGCGGCCAGCCAGCCCCCGCCCACCGCCAGCAGCGCAGCAGAGCCCAGCCCCAGTTTCATCCATCGTCTTCGGTTCATGCGCTGCAATGTGCCA
>CALMMY010000458.1 GCA_937868695.1 uncultured Comamonadaceae bacterium | reverse complement strand
ACCTCACCGCCCAGGGCCGCGACACCGAAAGCCAGGTGCTGGCCCGCGCCGTGAAATGGCACAGCGAGCACCGCGTGCTGCTCAACGGCCACCGCACGGTTATTTTCAAGTAAAAAAACAGCCGTTTGTGCTTGCCTAAAAAGCACAAGCAGCTCTATTTTTTGAAAACACCTTTCTTGTAACACATCGCGTTACATGCTACATTGCAACCATGATCAAGAGCTTCCGGCACAAAGGTTTGTTGCTGTTTTTTGAAACCGGCTCCAAGGCCGGTATTCAGGCGCAGCACGAACGCCGCCTGCGGCTGCAACTGGCCCGTCTTGACGATGCCCGCCAGGCCAGCGACATGGATGCCCCCGGCTGGAAGCTGCACCCACTCAAAGGCACGCTGGCCGACCACTGGGCCATCTGGGTGGATGCCCACTGGCGACTCACCTTCACCTTCGACGGCACCGATGCCGTGCTGGTGGACTATCAGGACTACCACTGAACCCCACAATCTGCTGACCCCTTTCACACCCACCCACGCACCACCAGCCACCCCCAGGAGCGCACCATGACCCGCATGTTCAACCCACCCCATCCCGGTGAAATTCTGCGTGAATACCTGCCCGAGGGCATGACGATTGAAGAAGTGGCGCGGCGGTTGGGCGTGTCGCGCGTCCAACTGTCGAGGGTGCTCAACGGACACTGCGCGGTGTCTGCCGACATGGCCATCCGCATTGGCCTGCTCACGCGCACCACGCCAGAATCGTGGCTGACCGGACAAGTGAAGTGGGATGTGTGGCAGGTGCTGCAAAAACCCGCCCCCCGCGTTGAACCACTGGATCATTTCCAGGCCACCACATGACCGTCCGCATTCCACCCATCCAGTGCCTGCTGACTTTCGAGGCGCTGGCGCGGCTGCGCAGTGTCACGCAGGCGGCTGAGGAGCTGTGCGTCACGCCCAGCGCGGTGAGCCACCGGGTCAAGCAGCTTGAACTCATCATCGGCACCAAGCTCTTCGGGCGGGCCGACTTCTCGCTCACCAGCGAGGGCAGCGAATACCTGGCCCATGTGCGCGAGGGCCTGGCCATTCTGGGGCGTTTTCCCAGCAAGGGCGCGGCACCGGGGCGGCGCAAGCTCAAGCTGGCGGTCACGCCCACGTTTTCGCGCTCCATCCTCATGCCCCGGCTGCGGCAGTTCACCGAGGCCTACCCCGAAATCGACCTCACGCTGCAAGTGAGCATTCCGCTGCTGGACGTGGTGGCCGAAGATGCCGACCTCACCATCCGCTTTGGCACCGGGCGCTATGCCGATGTGGAGCATGTGTGCCTGATGAAGGACGAAGTCACCCCGCTGGCCTCGCCCGCCTTTGTGCGCGACCACGGCCCCTTCGACACCGCTGCCGACCTGGAAGGCATGCCCCTGCTGCGCAGCCCGCTGGAGCCCTGGCGCACCTGGTTTGCCGCGCACGAGCAAGACTGGCCCGAACCCGCCGAAGGCTCCACCTTCAACGACATCGGCCTGATGTGCGACGGTGCCGCCGCCGGCATGGGTGTGGCCCTGGTGCGCCTGAAGCTCGGCCAGCCCTGGCTGGAACACGGCACGCTGGTGCGCCTGTTTGACCGCGCCGTGCCCAGCCCGCACGCCCACTACCTGTGCTGGCGCACCGGCACGATGGATCGCTGGGAATGCGCCGCCTTTGCCGACTGGCTGCAAAAAACCGTGACCTGAGTCTGGCCCAACTGCGCCAGCGCGAGCAAGCGGGTACACCACGCACCCCTGTGGTGATGGAGACGGGCCAAGACTGCATTCACTGGGTCTGGCTGCATGGGGAGGTTGTCGTACTTGGTCGGCCTGTAAGCTGGCGGGGCGCTGTCTCGCTCTGCTGATTCGGGCTGACGCTGCTGCGCTCTACTGATTCGAGCTGACGTTACTTCGCTCTGCGCCCGTTCAAGGGGTGAGCCGTCCTCCGCACGCTGCGAG
>CALMMY010000457.1 GCA_937868695.1 uncultured Comamonadaceae bacterium | reverse complement strand
GGCGCGGCTGATTTCTTCCATGGCCACCATGTGGGCCAGGTAGCCCATGTTGGCCCCGCCAAATTCCTCGGGCACGGTGATGCCCAGCACGCCCAGGCTACCCATCTTCTCCCACAAATCCATCGGGAACTGGTCGGTCTTGTCGATCTCGGCGGCGCGGGGGGCGATTTCGGCTTGGGCAAAGTCGCGCACCGCGTCGCGCAGTGCGTCAATGTCTTCACCGAGTTGGAAGTTCAGGCCGGGCAGGTTGGTCATGGTGGGGTCTCCAGGTGATTTCAGGTTGGATGTATTGAGAGCAAACGATTTAACTTAATCAGGCGCAAGCGGCATGGTTTTCCGTCAGTTGACCAGCCCGCTGGCGCTCAGTAGGTCTGCGGCACGGGCACCAGGGTCTGCTGCATCACCGCGCAGGCGCTGCGGCGGCCATCGGGGGCCACGTGCGTGACCTCCGCCGTGGTGATGATGATGCGCTTGCCCGCCTTCAGCACCTTGCCGGTGGCGTGCAGCTCGCCGTTGTTGAAGGCATTGAGGAAGTTGACCTTGTATTCCACGGTGGTGACTTCCATGCCCTCGGGGGCCACGGTCAGCCCGGCATAGCCACCGGCGATGTCGGCCAGCGCACCCATCGCCCCGCCATGAAACCCGCCCTGCTGCTGGGTGACGCGCTCCGAATAGGGCAGCGCCAGCGTCACCTCACCGGGGGCCACAGCCAGCAAACGGGTGCCCAGATGCTGCATCAGGCCCTGGCGGGCCAGGCTGGTCTGCACGCGCTGCCACATGGCCGGGTCAACTGCACCGGGCTGGGCTGCGGTGCCGGGGGCAGCATCGTTGGCGGACATGGCAGTGGTGGTCAAGGTGGCGCTCCCGAAAGGTGGGCAAAGCAGGAAAAACGCCGAGCGGAGGGCCGCTGCGGCGATATAAACTGTCGATTTTTATTGACGTTTACGTAAACGTCAATCAAGCCTTGCATTATCAGCCAAAGGATGCAGCCTGCGCCACCGTGGTGGATCGGGGTTTGCCCTGCCCGGCATGGGTCTCTGCACCAGACCGACACAGGGTAAGCCCGAACATGCGACCATGCCGAGCCTGGTGTTTGCCAGCCTGACTGCCAAGGAGAACCCCATGAACACACCCGCCCTGCCCCGCTACAGCTTTGGCGAAGAACTGGCCAACAGCCTGACCCACGGCCTGGGCATTGTGCTGGCCATTGCCGGACTGGCGGTGCTGTCGGCGTTTGCCACGCTGTACGGCGGCACCAAAGAAGTGGTGGCGTGCATGGTGTTCGGGGCCACGCTGATTCTTTGCTACACCACGTCCACGCTGTACCACGCCATTCCCATAGCCCACATCCGCCAGGTGCTGCGGGCGCTGGACCATTCGGCCATTTTTCTGCTGATTGCGGGCACCTACACCCCCTTCATGCTGGTGAGCCTGGGCGGCGTGCTGGGTTGGAGCATGCTGGGGCTGATCTGGTCGCTGGCGGTGGCGGGCGTGGTGGCGCGGCTGTGGCTCAATGGCCGCCGCCACGGGCTGGTGGTGACGCTGTATGTGGCGATGGGCTGGGCGGTGGTGATGGCCATCCAGCCGCTGACCGAAGCCCTGGGCCGGGGCGGCCTGGAGCTGCTGGTGGCCGGTGGGCTGGCCTACACGCTGGGGGTGGTGTTTTACAAGTGGCGCAGCCTGCCCTACAGCCACGCCATCTGGCACCTGTTTGTGCTGGCGGGCAGCGCCTGCCACTTCTTTGCGGTGCTGTGGTTCGTGATTCCACGGCCTGCGGCGGGCTGAGCCAGACCGGCGCGGACACCGAACCGGCCCGGATCACACCCAATCAGCCAGTTCAGCCCGCCACGGGGTCGGCTGGGCGGGAAGATGTGGCAGCAGCAGGCACTTTTCGGGCCTTGGCCAGCAGGGCGCGGGCCTGTTTTTCGTGCAGCTTCACTTCGTCGAGGTTGGCCTGCAAATCGGCCATCTGCTCTTCCAGCTGGCGCTTGTGGTCGGCCAGCACCACCAGAAACTTCTCCAGCTGTGGCGCGGTGTCGCGCGGGCTGTCGTACATGTCGATGATGTCTTTGGCCTCGGTCAGGGACAGGCCCAGGCGCTTGGCGCGCAGCGTCAGCTTCAGGCGCGTGCGGTCGCGGTTGCTGTACTGGCGCACCCGCCCGCCCGGCCCGGTGCGCTCGGGCTGCAACAGACCCATGTCTTCATAAAAACGGATGGCACGGGTGGTCAGGTCAAATTCCTGGGCCAAGTCGCTGATGGTGAAGGTGGTGGTGGCCATGACAGGGTGGAGAAAAAA
>CALMMY010000456.1 GCA_937868695.1 uncultured Comamonadaceae bacterium | reverse complement strand
GCTCAATCTGGCTGAAGGTGGAGATTGACCCCCAGGCGCTTGTGCAGTTGCGGGCTGGTCGTGGTGTATTGCAGCAGCACCGGCTGATCGGGGTGGATGATGTGGGCCGCAGCGTAGGCGGCCAGGGTGGCTTCGTGAAAGCCGCACAGAATGAGCTTTTTCTTTCCGGGATAGGTATTGATGTCGCCCACGGCAAAAATGCCGGGCACGCTGGTGCTGAACTTCTCGGTGTCCACCACCAGCTGCTTGCGCTCAATATCCAGCCCCCATTCTGTTACCGGGCCGAGCTTGGGGCTCAGGCCCAGCAAAATCAGCAGGCGATCCACAGCAACCTGCCGGGTGATGCCATCGCTGCCGAGTACCTTCAGGTGGGTCAGTTGGTGGGCATCGCTCACTGCTCCGACGGGCTGGCCAGCCAGGAATTGCATCCGGTTTTGTGCGCAACGCTCGCGCATGGCGGCCACTTTGTCTGCTGGGGCTTTGAAGGCATCGCGGCGGTGGATGAGCACCACGCTGGCTGCTGCACCCGGCCCGGCATCGCTCAGGCGCAAGGCCCAGTCGATCGCATCTTCACCATCGCCAACGATGAGAACTTGCTGGCCTGCCAGGTCGGCTGCGTCGTGGATGCGGTGAAAAACCTGCCGGTTCAAAAATTGTTCCATGCCATCCAGCTTGATGCTGCGGGGCTGGAAGGCTCCCACACCCGCCGCGATGAACACGGTCTTGGCCAGCAGTTGCGTGCCTTGGGATGTGGATACCAGAAATCGTCCGTCCGGTTGTGGTTGCAGTTCCGTGACCACTTGTTCCCAGTGGAAGGTGGCACTGAAGGGGGCGATTTGCGCCAGCAGGTTGTGAGTGAGCTGCTGGCCTGTACACACCGGAATGCCGGGGATGTCAAAAATCGGCTTGTCGGCGTACAACTCGGCGGGTTGCCCGCCGGGATGGGGCAGTGAGTCGATCACATGGGCATGCAATCCCAGCAACCCCAGTTGAAATACCTGAAACAGGCCCACCGGGCCGGCTCCGATGATGACGGCATCGGTTTGCGTCACGGATGCAGTCACCAGTTCGGTCATCTGTGTGCGGTCAGCGAACCAGTTCGGACAATTTGCCGGTTTTGTCTTTCCACTCTTCGGCATCGGGCAATGGGGCCTTGCGCTTGGTGATGCTTTTCCAGGTGGGCAGCAGGGCCAGTTCGGCATTGATCTTGGTCATGTGGCGCTGGTCTTTGGGAAGGTCTTCTTCCGCAAAAATGGCGCTGACAGGGCATTCGGGGATGCACACGGCGCAGTCGATGCACTCATCGGGGTCGATGGTCAGGAAGTTGGGGCCTTCGCGGAAGCAGTCCACAGGGCAAACGTCCACACAATCGGTGTATTTACAGCGGATGCAGTTCTCGGTGACAACGTGGGTCATGGTGTGGTGGTGGGGGTGTCGGTGGAAACCCGGTATTTTAAAAGGTGGTGAATGCTACGCGGGGCATTGCCCCTGCGCTTTGATGTAAGGCAAGGCCCGCCAGTTTGCAGGGTCAGTCGCGCGGTGCTGCGTTGCGAAGCGGAGGCATCGCACCGCAACGCAACAGGGAGGGAGGTCAGCTGACCAGTACCGCGCCAGCTGTCTTGTGGGTGGCTGTGTCTACCAGGATCAACGCTCCCAGGGAGCGCGATTGCTGGAACGGCACGGCAGGCAGGGCTTCTTGCAGCAGCAGTTCCACATGGCCAACGGCGTTCGGGTCGAGCTGGGTGGCCGTTTCCTCGGCCAGGGTGTGGATGTTGAGCTTGTGAACCACGCGCTTGACCTTGGCCTTGACCCAGCGGTGGCCGTGCAGCGCCCAGTACACGCGACCGGCGACCAGCGGTTCGTCGTCCATCCACGCCACGGTGGCGCGGATTTCCTTCTGGCCTGGGTAAGGGCTGACGGCTGCCGGTGTGTCGAAATCATCATCGGCCACGGGAACTGCCACGGGTGCGGCCAGAATCCAGTCGCCACGCGACACGTCCACTTCGCGATCCAGCACGATGCCTGCGCTGCTGCCTGCCGCGATGGGCTTGGGGCGGCGGGCATGGTCCAGCACCTGGGCCACCACAGCCTTCTGGCCGCTGGGGAACACCTGCACTTCGGTACCAGCTGCCACCTGACCCGCAGCCACACGGCCCCAGAACACACGGCGGCCTCGGCTGGTGTCTGCTGAAGAAGAGTTTTTCTCTACCCACTGCACGGGGAAGGCCAAGGGTGCCACGGTTTCGGAAGGGGTGCTGGGCAGCTGCTCCAGCAGTTCCAGCAGGGTGGGGCCGTGGTAGCCGCACCAGCCGGGGTTGACGTGCTCGGCATCCACCACATTCCAGCCTTTGAGTGCTGAAATCGGCACGGTGGCCGTCGCGGTGATGCCCGCTTCGGCGGCAAATGCCTGCAGTGCGCCCTGGATATGGGCAAATGCCAGTGCCGGATCGGCCACGGCATCCAGTTTGTTGACGGCGAACACGATGCTGGGCACGCGCAGCAGGTTGACCAGCAAGCTGTGGCGGCGGGTCTGCGTCAGCAGCGCCAGCTTGGGGTTGGCCCAGTCGAGCTTGGTGGCATCGACCAGCACCACGGCGGCATCGGCGCTGCTGGCAGCGGTGACCATGTTGCGGGTGTACTGCTCATGGCCGGGGGCATCGCCGATGATGAACTTGCGGGCTTCGGTGTTGAAGTAGCGGTAGGCCACGTCGATGGTGATGCCTTGCTCGCGCTCGGCG
>CALMMY010000455.1 GCA_937868695.1 uncultured Comamonadaceae bacterium | reverse complement strand
AGTAAATAAGCACGTTACGCTTACTCAGAAAGCGCAACGTGCTATGTTTTCATCAAGCTCTGCGCAGCAGGGTTTTGAGCACTGGCTGCATGCGACGGGCAGTGTCTTCATCCCAATCACTGCCCAGCACACGGGCCACATCCTGAGGCCATGTTTGGGCTGGGGTGGGGTCATTGCGGCGGGTCAGCATGTGCAATTGCAGCAAGCGACGGGCATCCACGTGCGCAGCAGGGGTGGGCACTTCAGCAGCCATTTCCAGGCGCAACAGCGCATCACCGGCCCCACTTTGTGCCGTAGAACTGACGGCCTGCACCCAGCTTTGGCGCACCGAAGCACTGGCCTTGCCACCCAGCTCACTGGCTGAAGGCACCAGGGCCGCATCACGTGCCTTCCAAGCCTCCAGCAACTGGGTGACCGATTGACCATGGGCCTGGGCAGCCAGTTTTTTCAAAGCCAGTTGTGCATGCTCAATCGCATCACGCTGGGCACGGAAAGCAGCATCACCCAAGCGGGGGCCGCGATCCTGAAAACGCGGCTCACCATCACGGCCACCCATATCACGGCGGCCTGCAAATTGGCCCGTACCGGTACCAGGGCGGCCATCGCGCCCGCCAGCATCCCGGCCACCTTCACGGGGGCCACGGGCATCGCGCGATCCGCGTCCGGCAGGAGCGGGTTCAGCCTTTTTCATGCCAGGGCGGTCATCGCCGCGCATGGCCACCAGTTTGCGAGGAGCAGCTGGAGCCGGTGCAGCTGGGGTCTCATTCGTTGCCTCTGCGGCAGGGGCAGCTTGCGAATTGACCGCAGCTTGTTCAGCCGGAGCCGCATCCCCGGCTGCCTTGACGGCAGCAGCCTGACCACGCATGGCAGCATCGAGGTCGGCCATTGCAACCTGAATTTGCTGGGCATCCTGGCTGGCATTGGCCGCTTGCAGGGCTTGGGCAGCGGCCAGCACGCGCTGGTCATGCTCACTCATGGCGGCCATCTGCTTCTCGCGAGCGGCATCTTTGCGCTGGAAGGCTTCGTCAATCGGTTTGCGGAAGGCATCCCACAGTTTTTGCTCCAGCTTGCGCTCCAAAGGCACAGCCTGGGCCAGACCTTGCCACTCTTGTTGCAGGCTGCGCACAGCGTCCATGCGCAGCACATCGGCAGCGCCCAGAACCGTGGCTTGTTCAATCAAGGCATGGCGCTGTGCCAAGTTGGTAGCCTGTGCGGCATCCAATGGCGCACGGGCTTTGCTCATTGCAGCCTTCCACAATGGCTGCAACTCGGCGAACTGCTTTTCGCCCAGATGGCCACCATTGCGCCAGGCATCGGCGAAACGGTGCAGCTCACGTGCATGTGCTTTCCAGTCGGTGTTGCTGGCGTGCTGCTCGGCCCAAGTTTCCAGTTCTTTCACCAGCGCCAGCCGCTGTGCACGGTGGGCAGCCGATTCGGCCTTGAGCTTTTCCAGCCATTGCTCCACCACTTTGTGGGCCTGGTTGCAGGCTTCATCAAAACGCTTCCACAGCGCATGGTTGGGCGGTCCACCCTGGTCGGTCTGTTTCCAGGCTTCGCGCAGGGCACGCAGGCTTTCCTGGATTTTTCTGCCACCTGGGCGTTGTGACTCCGGCCCGGCCATCAGAGCTTCGGCCTTGCCGACCAACTCTTGGCGCAACTGGTCGGCACGCCAACGCTGCCAGCCTTCCAAGTCTCCGGCCTGGGCCAACAGTGCCTGGGCTTTGGCCTCCAACTCCGGACTCAACCAGCGCGCGTGCTCCTTCAAAGCGTGGCGCAACTCAGTGGCCAGCTTGGGCAGGGTTTTGCCGTGTCCCTGCTCCAGTTCTGTGGCCAGCTGCTTGACAGCGGCCTCTACCTTGTCGGTGGCATGCGCCTTGGCCTGGGCCGTTTCTTCGGCAGAAAGCTCGGGCTGGTTTTTGTCAGGCACGGCTTCGCCACGCTGTTTGCGGATCTCGTCGGCCCACACGGGCACAGCGGGCAGCGCGGCGGAACTGTCGGCCATGGCCAGCACGGCCTGTTGCAAAGCGGCATCAAAGGCTTGCCACACCAGCGTCAGCTGCGCACGCGAGTTGTCAAGCATGGGCGCATAGCGCAAATCAATGCTGTTCCACTGCACATCTTCTGCCAGCTTTTGCGCCTGCGCACTCCACTGGGCCACATCGGTGGCCAGACTCTGGCTGACATGCTGCGAATCGGCCAGCGGCTTGGTGGACATCACCTCAATGCGTTGGGCCAGCAACACAGCAGCCTCACGCTCCACCTGGATGCGGTGTTGCAAATCTTCAATGGCCTTGATGCGATCGGTCAACGCTGCTTTCAGGCCTGCCAATGGCTCGCGCGACAGAGGTGCCCCCGCTCTGGCGGCATCGCGCTGCCAGGCCATTGCGTCGGCCACGTTCAGGCGATCCTGAGCCAGCAAACCTTGGGCCTTGGCAGCCCACTCCACCACCAGCCCCTCTTGGGCCTTGGCACGCTTGAGTTCGTCCAGCTTCTCTTTCAGAGGCTTGGCAGCCCCCTTGTCACGGTGGGACAACTCACGAAATACCTCGGCCATTTGTTCAGGCGTTGGTGAAGAGGCCAGCCACTCCCGCACACGGGCTGAACGCTCACCCGTGGTGGGCGCGGTAAAGGCTCCTCCGGTGAGTTGATCCAGCGCAGCAGCGTCAGAAGATTTGGAGGAGGCGGAAGAAGAGCTTTCAGATTTCACAACAGAACTCGGCAGTAATTGATAAAAGGATGCGCAGACATTCGCCGCCATCCCAAGGCAACGGGCCATCCACTTTGAAGAAACTCATTGTTGATGGACAGCTCCTTATTGTCGCTGTTCGCACTCCAGTTCTCCATAGGCATGTGGATGTCGACGGCCTGTGACAAACTCCACCATATATCGAATTGAACATAAAATAACATTTTTATAGTCTTGACCAGGTATTAATTGATCCATAGAATGAAAATTCATTGATGACCACGGGTTAACCCGCAAACACGTTTGGTCATTGCTCCGGTGCTTTTCAGCACACCTTCCCAGGCAACCAACCGGCTGCCGGGTCTGCCCAAAGACCCGATCAGACTGCCGGCTGTGCCCTATAGAAAGGACATCACCATGAATACCCAAACACAGTCAGGCATCCACCCTGCTTCATCGGCAAGGAACGTGGCAGCCTCTACCGTGCGCAAGCTCATGAATCTCACACACAACAGCATGGCCTTGATGGGCCTGGCCATCGCCGCCCTGATTCTGCTGCTGATTACCCATGCTGACCTGCGCCTGCAAGTCGAAGAACGTGTACTGTCTTTCCTGGTTAACCGCCAGGAAACGCGCACCGATGTCACACTGGTCACACCCGACCCTCAAGCGGCAGAACGGGCCACAGCCGTGGAGGTGTCGGCCCTACCCAAAGCCCAGGCCAATGTGGCACTGTGGTTATCACGCAAATACAAAGTGGCCCCCGAACCATTGAGCGTATTGGTCAGCGAGGCTTTTCATTTGGGCGAGAAAATCAAAATCGACCCAACACTGATCTTGGCCGTCATGGCCATTGAGTCGCGCTTCAACCCATTTGCGCAAAGCAACCACGGTGCCCAAGGCCTGATGCAGGTGATGACCCGTGTTCACACCGACAAATACGAGGACTTCGGTGGCAAACTGGCAGCATTCGACCCAGTGACCAACCTGCGCGTCGGCGTACAAGTGCTGCAAGACTGCATTCGGCGCGCCGGCAGCGTTGAAGGGGGGCTGAGCCTGTATGTCGGAGCAGTGACAGTCGATGGCAGCGAATACGTGGCCAAAGTGCTGGGCGAACATGTGCGCTTGCGCGATGTGGCACAGGGCAAACGCCCCGCCAACGACCCCACCACCACAAGCAACTCTCCCGCACAGCCCAGCGGGCCTGCCAAACCCGCCCTGCCGATGTCAGAGCCACCACAGGCCGTGATACCCGTGACCGAGTCGGCGCAAATCATCAACCCGCCAACCTACAGCCAGCCAGCACAAGGCGTTTAAAGCCTGCGCACCAGGCTGACAAACCGCTTCCGTTACACTTTGGAGGCGTGCAACTGGCGATATACCCACACCCCTGTTCAGGAAATGTGGGTTGACGTGGAAGACCACTGGGAAGCGCGCCATGGCATGCAGCAGCCACTGCGGTATCTGCATGCCATGTTCAGCCGTTCGCCTGGGCAGTCCTGGCCACTGGTGTGTGCGCACAGGTCCACCGTTATCCAACAACACTGCCATGTACCACCGCAACATCCTGATTGAACAAACCGATCCCGAGCTGTTTGCCGCCATCCAGGCCGAAAACGCCCGCCAGGAACACCACATTGAGCTGATTGCCAGCGAAAACTACGCCTCGCCCGCCGTCATGGCAGCCCAAGGCACCCAGCTCACCAATAAATACGCCGAGGGCTACCCCGGCAAACGCTACTACGGTGGCTGCGAATATGTTGACATTGCCGAGCAACTGGCCATTGACCGTGTGAAGCAACTGTTTGGAGCCGATGCGGCCAACGTACAACCCCACTGCGGCGCATCTGCCAACGAAGCTGTGTTTCTGGCCTTCCTGAAACCTGGCGACACCATCATGGGCATGAGTTTGGCCGAAGGTGGTCACCTGACCCACGGCATGCCCTTGAACATGAGCGGCAAATGGTTCAACGTGGTGAGCTACGGCCTGGATGCCAACGAAGCCATCGATTACGACGCGATGGAGCGCAAAGCGCACGAAACCCGCCCCAAGCTCATCATTGCCGGGGCCTCCGCATACAGCCTGCGCATTGACTTTGAACGCTTTGCCAAAGTGGCCAAAGACGTGGGTGCCATCTTCATGGTGGACATGGCCCACTACGCTGGCCTCGTGGCAGCGGGTGTGTACCCCAACCCCGTTCCATTTGCCGACGTGGTGACCAGCACCACCCACAAAAGCCTGCGCGGCCCACGTGGAGGCATCATCCTGATGAAGGCCCAACACGAGAAAGCCATCAACAGCGCCATTTTCCCCGGCCTGCAAGGCGGCCCGCTGATGCACGTCATCGCAGCCAAGGCGGTGGCCTTCAAAGAAGCACTCGCACCAGAGTTCAAGCTGTACCAGCAACAAGTGGTCAAAAACGCACAGATCGTGGCCGAAACCCTCACCCAGCGTGGTCTGCGCATCATCAGTGGCCGCACCGAGAGCCATGTGATGCTGGTTGACTTGCGGGCCAAAGGCATCACTGGCAAAGAGGCTGAAGCCGTGCTGGGCGCAGCCCACATGACCATCAACAAAAACGCCATCCCCAACGACCCAGAAAAACCGATGGTGACCAGCGGCGTGCGCATTGGTACACCTGCGATGACCACACGCGGCTTCAAGGATGAAGAAGCACGCATCACCGCCAACCTGGTGGCCGATGTACTGGACAACCCCCGCGACCCCGCCAACATCGAAGCCGTGCGTGCCAAGGTCAACGCGCTGACCGCCCGCTTCCCTGTGTACGGCTGATGGTCAACCAAGCATGAAGTGTCCCTTCTGTGGCCACACCGAAACCCAGGTGGTTGAAACCCGCCTGGCCGAGGATGCCGCCTTCATCCGCAGGCGGCGACAGTGCCACGGTTGCGAAAAACGTTTCACCACCTACGAGCGACCCGAAGTCAACTTTCCCACTGTGGTGAAGAAAGACGGTCGCCGTATCGACTACGCAAGCGGCAAGCTGCGCGCCTCGTTTGCGCTGGCATTGCGCAAACGCCCGGTCAGCATAGAGCTGGTTGACGCAGCCATTGAACGCATTGAAGAGAGACTGCTCAACCTCGGTGCCCGTGAGGTGCCATCCAGCCAGCTGGGCGAAATGGTGATGCACGAGCTGCAAAAACTCGACAAAGTGGCGTACGTGCGCTTTGCCAGTGT
>CALMMY010000454.1 GCA_937868695.1 uncultured Comamonadaceae bacterium | reverse complement strand
CTTGCAGGTTGTTCAGCCCGGAGAACAGGCTGACCTTGCTGAATTTGCTCACGCCGGTCAAAAACACAAACTTCAGGTACTCGTCGGCATCCTTGAGCACCGAGTACAGGTCTTTCAGGCCCTCGCGCATGTCGGTAGCGGTGGCTATATCGGTGATGTTGTCGAGGATGGGTTTGTCGTATTCGTCGATCAGCACCACCACGCGCTGGCCGCTGGCCTGGTGGGCCTGGCGGATGAGGTGCGACAGGTTGCCTGCGGTGTCGGCCTCTGGCCAGTCGGCGGGCCGTGGCAGCCCCAGGGTTTCGCGGTTGGTGCGCAGAATTTCCTGCACACGCATCGCCAGATCTGCACGGCTTTTGGGAACCCCACCGCCAAAACTGATGCGGATGACCGGAAACCGGCGCGTCCAGTCCCAGTGGTCAGCGGCATGCAGCCCCTCGAACAGCGGCCGGTTGCCCTCGAACAGCTCTTTCAGCGTATCGAGAAACAGGCTTTTGCCGAACCGGCGCGGGCGGCTGAGAAAGTAATGGCTGCCCTCGCGGATCAGGCGCAGCGCATAGGGGGTTTTGTCCACGTAGTAACACCCCTCTTCGCGCAGTTTGGCAAAGCTTTGGATGCCAATCGGCAGGCCCAGGCGCTTGGCCTGCACAGGGCTCGAAGATGAATGGGGGGTGTTGACGGAGGGCATTCGGGCATTGTAGAAGTGCAGAAAATTGCCTCGAATGGGCGGCGGTCAGTCGCGCAAAATGCCCAGCACTTCGGAGCGGAACTCCCGGCTGTACAGGATGCCCACCACCACCAGCGTGGCCAGCACCATCGCCAGCGGCGAAAAAAACCAGGCCAGCGCCGCGAACGAAAAGTAGTAGGCCCGCAGTCCGTCATTGAACGTTTCAGCCGCCGACCCCACCAGGGCGGCCGCACGCTGCACATAGGCTTCGCGGTCGGCCTTGCCCGACTCGAAGTCTTCGGGCGACGGCATGGCACCGATCACCAGCGACACGAAGGTGTACTGCCGCATGCACCACGAAAAGCGGAAAAAGGTGTACACAAAAATGGCCACCAGCACCACCAGCTTGAATTCGACCACCTCGGCAGTGGTGACCTGTGCAAACGGCATGTCCTTGACCAGCTCCACCGCCTTGTCGGTGGTGCCCATCACCGCCAGCAGGCCGCCGATGATCAGGATGGAGGTGGACGAAAAAAACGAGGGGGTTTGCGACAGGCTCTGGGTGATGAGGCCATCGAGCATGCGCGGGTCGCGGTAGCTGGCCTGCATCATCCAGCGGCTGCGGTACTGGTTGGTAGTGGCCAGCAGCGAGCGTTTGCGCTGGCTCAGGCGGCTGGCAAACAGCGCATAGCCTGACCACAGACCGAACAGAGCAAACAGCGCCAGCCAGTCCGGCCAGGGCAACAGAACCAGTAATTTCATGCAGACACCTCAGGGTTGGGGGCAAATTGTCACCGCAACCCCGAGGTGCCGCACGCTCACTTCAGCAAGCCCTCGGCCTTCATGGCAGCTTGCACGCCGGGGCGGGCCGCCACTCTGGCGCGGAAAGCCACCAGATGGGCCAGACCGGAAATGTCGATGCCGACAAACGCCGCCCAGTTGCTGACGGTGAACAGGTAGGCATCGGCCACGGTGAAGGTGCTGCCGGTCAGGTAGTCCTTGCCCGCCAGCTCGCCATTCACCCAGGTCAGGCGCTGCACCAGACGCTCGGTGACCATCGGTTTGTAGTCGGCGGGCGTGGTGGGGTTGAACAGCGGCGAGAATCCCTTGTGCAGCTCGGTGCCGATGAAGGTGAGCCACTCCATCACCTTGTAGCGCTCCCAGCTGCCTGCGGCGGGCACCAGCCCGGTGGCCGGAACCTGGTCAGCGATGTACTGGCTGATGACCGGGCCTTCGTGCAGCGTGCGGCCATCGGCCAGCACCAGAAACGGCACATAGCCCAGCGGGTTGATGGTGAGATAGTCGGTGCCATCGGCCAGCTGCTTGGTCTTGGTGCTGGCCAGCACGGCCTCAAACGGCAGGCCGGATTCGTGCAAAACGATGTGGGGGGCCAGCGAACAGGCACCGGGCGAGTAGTACAGCTTCATGGCTTCAGCCCTTGAATTTGGCGGTGACGGTGGCCACGCGCTCGCCGAACAGGCGGGCGGTTTCCAGGTCGCCGGGCAGCATGTCGGCGGCACCGGCATCGGACGGGCTTTGCGCCATCGCACCGGCAAACGAACCCACGTAGTTCACATCGTTGCGCTGTGCAGCCTTGCTGTTGCTGGGCATCAGGCCCGTGCCCACCCAGATGCCGCTGTGCTGCATGGCCAGCGTGATGAGGTAATGCAGCGTGGAGTGCTTGTCGCCGTTCATGGTGGCGCTGTTGGTGAAACCGGCAAACACCTTGTCTTTCCAGGCCTGGGTGAACCAGGCTTTGCTGGACGCATCGGCCCATTTCTTGAACTGCCAGCTCACGGTGCCCATGTAGGTGGGCGAGCCCATGATGATGGCATCGGCGGCGTTGAGCGCGGCCCAGCCCGCTTCGTCCACATTGCCTTCGGCATCAATGGCCACCAGTTCGGCACCGGCACCCTGGGCCACCGATTGCGCCATGCGCTGGGTGTGACCGTAACCCGAGTGATAGACCACAACAATGTTCGACATTTCAATCTCCTTGATGAGAGCGCATTGTGCTTATTCAGCGAGCGCAGGTTGGAAAAAAAACGGACAGAAATTCAAATGAAAAAGTGAGCAGGAAAATCCGCCTGTTTCAGCGGCTGAACGACGGCTCCAGGTGGCCCATGTCCCCACGCTGGTAGGCATGGATGTAGCCCACGATGTCGTCGCGCGAGTTGCCCACAAACGGCCCGTGCGGCACCACCGGCTCGCGCAGCGGCACCCCGGCCAGCAGCACCACATGTGCGCCCTGATCGCCGGATTGCAAGCTCAGCACCGACTGGCCGTTGTCCGCAGCGCCGGGTTGCGGTGCCCTGGCCGGGGCCAGCACCACCGCCTGGTGGGCAGCGGCCTGGTGATCGCCACAGCGCACCGAACCCGCCGTCACCAGCACAAAGCCGTTGCTGGCATTGGCCACGGGCAGATCCAGCGTGGCACCGGGGGCCAGGCGGATGTCGAACATGTCCACCGGGGTGGCCCAGCGGGCATCCGCGTTGATGGGTGAAGCCAGCCCCTGAAAGCTGCCCGCCACCACCTTCACACGCACGCCGTCCCGCTCCCACACCGGCATGTCAGCCCGATCCACCTTGAACACGGCGGCAGGCACCTGCTTGTGGCGGCGGGCCATGTTGACGAATATCTGCAAGCCCACCGCCGCCGTGCCGGGCTGGGCGGGCGTTTCTTCGTGGACGATGCCGCTGCCCGCCTGCGTCCAGTGCAGGTCGCCTGGGGCGATGGTGCTGTGGTCGCCCATCGAATCGCGGTTGACCACGCCACCGGGCGAGTCTTCGAGCAGCAGCGTCACGGCACTCATCCCCCCGTGCGGGTGCGGCAGAAAGAAGTTGTGCGGCATGCAGAACGCATCCACCCCGATGAACGGGTCGATCAGCGCCTGCATGGCCGGGTGGAACATGTGCGCCCAGGTGCGGTCGTCAAACCGGTGCAGGGGCATGTCCACCACCGAATGGATGGCCCGGCGGGCCAGCAGTTCAGCGCCGCACATGGTCAGGCCGCCGCCAGGTCGAACACCAGCACTTCGGCATCGGCGGCATCGGCCAAGGTCACCTCGGCCTCATCGGCCAGGGCCAGGGCATCGCCGCCGCCCAGGCGCTGGCCGTTGGCGGTGATGGCCCCTTTGACCACATGCACATAGGCCTTGCGGCCTGGGGCCAGCGGCAGGCTGGCGGTGGCTGCGCCGTTGAACAGGCCTGCATACATGCGTGCATCGGCATGGATGGTGACCGAGCCATCGCGGCCATCGGGCGAGGCCACCAGGCGCAGGCGGTCGCGCTTGTCGGCTTCGGCAAAGCTGGTCTGCTCGTAGCTGGGCGGGATGCCGGTCACGCTGGGCTGAATCCAGATCTGCAAAAAATGCGTGGTGGCATTGGGCGCGTGGTTGAACTCGCTGTGGCGCACGCCGGTGCCCGCGCTCATGCGCTGCACATCGCCGGGCGGAATGCCTTTCACATTGCCCATGCTGTCTTTGTGCGCCAGCTCGCCCGCCAGCACGTAGCTGATGATTTCCATGTCGCGGTGGCCGTGGGTGCCAAAGCCCGTACCGGGTGCGATGCGGTCTTCGTTGATCACGCGCAGGTTGCCCCAGCCCATCCAGGCCGGGTCGTAGTAGTCGGCAAACGAGAACGAATGAAAACTGTCCAGCCAGCCGTGATCGGCATGGCCTCGGGCGCTGGAGCGTCGGATTTGCAGCATGGGGAGCCTCCTGTGTGGGTATGCTCTGAATTGTGGGCGCGTTGCCCACCGCCGTGTGTGCAGGCATTTGATGGCATCATTCAATTCAATTGAATAAAAAGAACATCACCATGCAGAAAAAAGGGTAATTGCCGTGCCAATCCACGCCAGAGCGGTTCTCACGCCAGACAACCTGGCTCTCATTGATGCCGTGACCCGCACCGGCAGCATGGCCGCCGCCGCCCGCGAGCTGGGGCTGGTGCCCAGCGCCCTCACCTACCGCGTGCGCCAGGTGGAAGATGCGCTGGATGTGCTGCTGTTTGACCGCAGCGCCCGCCAGGCCCGCATCACCCCCGCCGGGGCCGAGCTGCTGCGCAGCGGCGAGCACCTGCTGCGCGAGCTGGATGCCGTGGCCCAGCGCGTCAAGCGCGTGGCCACCGGCTGGGAGCCCCAGCTCACCATCGTGGCCGATAACCTCATTTCACGCGGCACCCTGCTGGAGCTGTGCCAGGATTTTTACGAACTGGGTGCCCCCACCCGCCTGCGCCTGCGCGAAGAAACCCTGACCGGCACGCTGGAGTCATTGCTTACCGGCAAGTCCGACCTGGCGCTGGGTGTGAGCATGGACGGCAGCACCTACGCAGGCTTTCAGGCCCTGCCGCTGGGCGAAGTGCCGTTTGTGTTTGCCGTGGCTCCGCACCACCCGCTGGCCAGCGCCCCCGAGCCGCTGAGCGACCAGCTCATAGCCCAGCACCGGGCCGTGGCCGTGGCCGACACCACCCAGCGCGGCAGCGGCGTGTCCATCGGCCTGCTGTCGGGCCAGGACGTGCTGACCGTGCCCACCATGCAGCACAAGCTGCTGGCCCAGCTGCGCGGCATGGCCTGCGGTTTTCTGCCGCTGCCGATGGCCCTGCCGCACATCGAAGTGGGCAGGCTGGTCATCCGCCAGACCCAGCGCCCGCCGCGCATCGCCCGCACCGCCTACGCCTGGCGCAGCCAGCAGAACCCCTTGCAGCCCGCCACGGCTGCCACCGCATCCGTCCAGGGCAAGGCGTTGCAATGGTGGCTTTCGCGGCTGGCCAATGAACATACCCGCCGTGCATTGCACTGCTACAGTCACCCACAGGAGATACCACTATGACAACGACACACAACCCCACCTCCCCCGAACAATCTGCCGCCCCCCGCGCCCTGCGCGTGGCCGTGGTCGGCGCTGGCATGGCCGGCATCACCTGCGCCCGCACGCTGGCCCAGGCCGGCTGCGCCGTCACCGTGTTTGAAAAGAGCCGTGGCTTCGGTGGCCGCATGGCCACCCGCCACACCGAATTCGGCAACTTTGACCACGGAGCCCAGTACTTCACCGCACGCGATGACCGCTTCATCCAGGCCCTGCAAACAGCCTCCGACGTGGTGGTGCCCTGGAGCGCCAACAGCGTGCGCGTGCTGGACGAGCACGGCCAGGTGCTGGACACCACTCCGCCTCCGCGCGAAGCCCACTACGTGGCCGCCCCCGGCATGAACGCC
>CALMMY010000453.1 GCA_937868695.1 uncultured Comamonadaceae bacterium | reverse complement strand
AGCAGCACGTTGTCGAGCGTGGTGCGCCAGGGCAGCAAAGACGGGGCCTGAAACGCCATGCCCGAAATCTTGAGCGGGCCGGTCACCGGCTGGCCATCCACATGGATGCTGCCCTTGCTGGGCCGTTTCAGGCCCGTGGTCAGCTTCATGAAGGTGGACTTGCCGCAGCCCGAAGGGCCCACGATGGCAATGAACTCGCCCTGCTGCACGCTGAGGTTGATGTCTTCAACGGCAAACTGGCCTTTGGCCAGCAACTCATCGTTGTAGGCCAGCCAGACGTTTTTGAATTCCACAAACGCGCGGGCTTGTGCGGGTGAGCTGTCTTGCATCGGGGGGCTCCTGCGGGTGGAGGGGAGAAACTTACTTCTTGGCCTTGGGCAGAATGTCCAGCTCTTTGGCATCGGGCAGCACAGAGCCGTTCCAGACTGCGCCCACATCCACGCGGGTCTTGGTTTTGTAGGCATCGGACACCTGGCTGGCCATCAGCGCCATGCGGGCGGGGTTGATCAGGCCAAAACCTTCCTTGCGGGCATCGGGGCTGGCTACCACCGAGTCGATGGCCAGCTTCAGGCGGCGGGTTTCGAGGGCGGTGTTGATGATGCCGTCGCGCTCCTTGACCACGCCGATGGCCGCGTCGGGGTTGGCGATCACTTCCTTGGCACCCTTGGTGAAGGCACTCAGGAAGGCTTTGACGGCGGTGGGGTTTTCTTTCAGCATCTTGGGGCTGACGATGATGGCGTTGCCATACAGCTTCACACCGAAGTCGGCAAACGGCATGACGACGATTTCTTCGGTCTTGGCACCACGGGCTTCCAGGTTCAGGATCGAGGTGAACGAGAAGCCGGTGATGGCATCCACATCACCGCGCATCAGCATGGTTTCGCGCAGCGGTGGGTCCATCGAAGTCCAGGCCACGTTGGTCACGTTGTTGGCCTTTTCAAAGATGGGGAAGGCTTTGCGGCCCGAGTCGAACACAGGCGCACCCAGCTTTTTGCCGTTCAGGTCGGCAGGCTTGGTGATGCCGGACTTTTTCAGGGCCAGCACGGCGGCGGGCGAGTTGTTGTAAACCATCATCACGGCCACGGGCTTGTTGGCCGCGTCGGGGTTGTTGGCGTGGAACTCCATCAGCGCGGCCATGTCGGCAAAGCCCATGTCGTAGGTGCCCGAGGCCACGCGGTTGACCGTGGCACCGGAGCCGTTGCCCGCGTCGATGGTCACATCCAGGCCCGCATCCTTGTAATAGCCCTTGGATGCCGATTGCAGGAACAGGGCCGAAGGGCCTTCAAAGCGCCAGTCGAGCTGGAATTTGACGGGTTTGTTCTGCGCCTGGGCGGTGCCCAGAGTGGCCAGGGCCACAGCGGCAACGGTGGCTTGGAGGAAATGGCGTTTGAACATGCGGTGCTCCTGATGAGGCAAGGGTGAAGTCGTGATGGGTGGTTGGTGGCCGATCAAGCAATCCGTGTGCCAGCAGGGCGGGCAGCGGCAGACCCTCGGCGCTCAGGTCTGAACAGGCGGGCATCCTAACCGTGGTTGAGCATTGAAATTGAACACATTTTTGTATACAAAATTGTGTTCGCAATGCCCCGGCAAAGCTGCCCGTACAAACCCGCATGCGTTGGCGCGGTCGTGTGCTGCCGGGGTGGCTGCACCAACATGAATCGTTGGCACGCAAAAAAGCCCTGCTTTTTCACCAGGACGGTGCAAAAACAGGGCTGATGGGGTGGCCGCCGAGCGGGCGGCCTGTGCGCAGCCCCGCGCCGCTTAGGGGCACGGGGTGGGTGGGTCAGCCTTTGAAGCTGGACTGGGCAGCCGCCAGGGCCGTCATGTTCAGTACCCGGCGCACGGTGGAGGCCGGTGTCAGGATGTAGGCCGTGCCCGCTGCACCCATCAGGATGGGGCCGACCGTCACGCCGCCGCTGGTGGTGGTTTTCAGCACGTTGTAGAGGATGTTGGCCGAGTCCAGGTTGGGGCAGATCAGCAGGTTGGCCGAGCCCGACAGCGTGGTTTCAGACAGGTAGGCCTTGCGGATTTCTTCTTGCAGCGCGGCATCGCCGTGCAGCTCGCCATCGCACTCGATTTCGGGGTGCTGGGCCACGAACAGATCGCGGGCGGCACGCATTTTTTTGGCCGATGCGCGTTTGGATGAGCCGAAGCTGGAGTGCGACAGGAAGGCCACTTTGGGTGGCAGGCCAAAGCTCTGCAACTCTTGCACCGACATCCAGGCGATTTCAGCCAGCTGTTCGGCGGTGGGGTCTTCGTTCACATAGGTGTCGGCAATGAACAGCGGGCCGTGGTCGGTCATCAGGGCGTTGACCGCAGCATAGTTGCTGATGCCGGGTTGCTTGCCGATGATGGAGTCAATGCGCTCCAGGTGGGTGGTGTACGAGCCCACCAGGCCGCAGATGAGCGCATCGGCATGCCCCAGTGACACCATGATGGAGCCGATGATGGTGTTGGAGCGGCGCACGGCGGCCTTGGCCACCTCGGGCGACGCACCGTTGCGGCCCATGAGCTTGTGGTAGTGCTCCCAGTATTCACGGAAGCGTGGATCGCCTTCGGGGTTGACGTTTTCCACATCCACGCCCAGGCGCATGCGCAGGCCGGCTTTTTGAATGCGGGCGTTGATGACGGCGGGGCGGCCAATCAGGATGGGGAAGGCCAGGTGGTCGTCAATCGCCATCTGGGCCGCACGCAGCGCACGTTCGTCTTCGCCGTCGGCATAGGCCACGCGCTTTTTGTTGTCGGGCAGCGATTTGGCGGCATTGAAGATGGGGCGCATCAGCAGGCCGGTCTGCGTGACGAAGCGCGACAGGTTTTCGCGGTAGGCCTCCATGTCGGTGATGGGGCGGGCGGCCACGCCGGAGTCGGCGGCGGCCTGGGCCACGGCGGGTGCAATGCGCAGAATCAGGCGGGTGTCGAACGGCTTGGGGATGAGGTAGTCGGGCCCGAAGACCAGTTCCTGGCCCGCATAGGCGGCGGCCACTTCGTCGCTGGTTTCGGCTTTGGCCAGGGCGGCGATTTCATGCACGCAGGCCAGCTTCATGGCCTCGGTGATCTTGGTGGCCCCGCAGTCCAGCGCACCCCGGAAGATGTACGGGAAGCACAGCACGTTGTTGACCTGGTTGGGGTAGTCGGAGCGGCCCGTGGCGATGATGCAGTCAGGCCGGATGGCCTTGGCCAGCTCGGGGCGGATTTCAGGCTCGGGGTTGGCCAGGGCCAGGATGATGGGCTTGGGGGCCATGGTCTTGACCATCGCAGCCGTCATCACACCGGCGGCGGAGCAGCCCAGGAACACGTCGGCACCATCGACCACGTCGGCCAGGGTGCGGGCGGTGGTGTCCTGTGCGTAGCGGGCCTTGGATTCGTCGTAGCCGCCGGGGCGGCCCTGGTAGATCACGCCCTTGGAGTCGCAGACGTAGATGTTCTGGGTGCGGGCACCCAGGCCCACCATCACATCCAGGCAGGCAATGGCCGCCGCACCTGCGCCGCTGACGGCAATCTTCACGTCACCGATGGCTTTGCCCACCAGCTCCAGGCCGTTGAGCAATGCCGCGCTGGAAATGATGGCCGTGCCGTGCTGGTCGTCGTGGAAGACCGGGATGCCCATGCGCTCGCGCAGTTTTTTCTCGATGTAGAAGCACTCGGGGGCCTTGATGTCTTCCAGGTTGATGCCGCCCAGCGTGGGCTCCAGCGCGGCGATCATGTCCACCAGCTTGTCGGGGTCGCGCTCGGCCAGTTCGATGTCGAACACGTCGATGCCGGCAAATTTCTTGAACAGGCAGCCTTTGCCTTCCATCACCGGCTTGCTGGCCAGAGGGCCGATGTCGCCCAGGCCCAGCACCGCCGTGCCGTTGGTGATCACGCCCACCAGGTTGCCCCGGCTGGTGTAGTCGGCGGCCTTGGACGGGTCGGCGGCAATTTCCAGGCAGGGGTAGGCCACGCCGGGGGAGTAGGCCAGAGACAGGTCGCGCTGGTTGCTCAGGGGTTTGGTGGGGGTGACGGAAATCTTGCCACGCAAGGGGGTGCGGTGGTATTCGCAGGCGGCATCGTGAAGGGCTTGCTCTGCGGGGGAAAGGTTCTGGGTGGTGGTGGGTTCCATGCGTGTCTCCGGGATGACTGCGCTCATCGCAGTCAGGGGCGTAAGGCTAACTCAAGTGCAGGTGGCTGCCTTCTGTGGTCTTCCACAGTGGGCTGGTGTGTGGTGGGGGGCTGCTGTTTCTCGGCTGGCGTGTGTGGTGGCGTGCCGTGTTGGCATGGCGTGTTGTTTCTTGCCGGGCTTTGGTGGTTGCGTGCTGTTTCTCGCCTGATGTGTGTGGTGGCGAGCCGCACCGTGCTGACGTGGCGTGCTGGGGAGGGTGGGGGC
>CALMMY010000452.1 GCA_937868695.1 uncultured Comamonadaceae bacterium | reverse complement strand
TGGCCCAGTGGTATGGGCAGAGTCTGGTGAAGCCGCTGATTCACCAGACTCTGCCCATGTCCGATCTCAAACAAGCCTACGCCCAGATGAGTACCCGCAGCGTGATGGGCAAACTGGTGATGGTGAACTGAAGAAGCAAACCGTACACGCCAAGAAAAAAGCCGATCCAGAAACTGGATCGGCTTTTTACATTTTGGGGTGACTGATGGGGCTCGAACCCACGACAACCAGAATCACAATCTGGGACTCTACCAACTGAGCTACAGCCACCGTAAGCCTTAGATTATAACCTCTTCGCGGGCTGTGGAACCTTGATTTCCACCTTGAATCGTTTTTTCAGTGCGTTGTAGTAGGCCGCACCTTCAGCCGAAGCCCACCATTGCCCATATTGGCGCAATTCCTGGGTTGCCACTTCAGCAGCAGGTGGTTCGCGCGGGACGATTTTGGAGACCTTGATGACACTGAACCCCTGATCGCCCAAATCCACACTCAGCCAGGCCGGAGCCGTGCCCATGTCGGCACGCATAGCGGCAGACAATTCTTTGGGCCGCAATGTTCCGGGTTTGTCGCGGGACACCAGCACAGCCGGAGACAACTTGGCCTCGCTGCCACCCTTCCAGGCCGACAGGTTTTTCTCGGCTTCTTCACGGGCCAGGGCTTGGGCTTTTTGGTTGAGCAACAAATCTTTGACCCTGTCTTTCACTTCCGCCAGAGGCAGTGTGCTGGTGGGGCGGTGCGCCGTGATGCGGGCAGATACGAGCTGGTTGGCCCCCACTTCGATGGATTCGGTGTTGCGCTTTTTGTCCACTGCATCGGGGGCAAACAAGGCTTCGAGCACTTTGGCATTGGCCAGCACAGGTGGCAGACCAGGCTGAGGCTGGCGTTTGACCGCCGCAGCTGTCTGGATTTTGAGCTTCAGGCGCTCCACCACGGGGGCCAGCGAATCAGACTGTTCAAACACCAGATTGGTGAACAGTTCGGCTTTTTCGGCAAACTCACGCTGCGCCTGCTGCTTTTTAAGCTCTGCTTCGATTTCAGATTTCACAGCAGCCAAGGGACGCTGCACCGATGGGCGGATATCCGTCAATTGAATGATGTGGTAACCAAACTCACTCTCAACCACATCAGACAAGCCACCTTTGGACAGTGCAAACGCAGCATCCTCAAAAGGCTTGACCATCGCACCGCGCTGGAAGAAAGACAAATCCCCCCCGCTGGGAGCAGAGCCTGGGTCTTGCGAATGTTTTTTGGCCAAATCGGCAAACTGGGCCGGGGCCGCACGCACCTGGGTCAACAGATCATTCGCTTTGGTTTTGGCGGCTTCGCGATCGGCTGCCGATGCACTGGCCGGTGCGTTGATCAGAATGTGGCTGGCTCGGCGTTCTTCGGGGGTGGCATACCGATTGGCATTCTGCTCATAGTAAGCCTTCAGATCGGCTTCGCTGATGGAAATGCCCTCCATCACAGTGGCCATGTCCAGCACCACGTACTCCACATCGGCCTGCTCTTCGGCCTGAAACTTGGCGGGATTGGCGTTGTAGTGTTTTTCTACCTCCTCGTCACTCACTTTGGCCTGGGCTTTGAAATCAGCCGTGGCAAAGCGGGCCAGTTGAACCTCGCGCCGCTCAAAAAATGCCTGCAACGACACATTGGCCACAGCTGGCGTAGCCAAGCTGGAGTTGACCACGCCCTGGGTGACTTGCTGCATGGACAGATCAAGCCGCACTTGCTGCTCGAACATGGCCGGTGTCATGCCCTGGGCGGCCAGCAACTGGCGGTAGCGGTCCATGTCCAGGGTGCCATCGGGGCGGCGCAAACTGGCGATGGATTCGTTTTGTTGCAAATCACGCGCCAGTTTCTGGTCGCTGGTCAGCAGATTCATTTTTTGCGATGCCACACTGAGCACCTGCTCGCGCACCAAGCGCTCCAGGGTCACAAAGCGGGCCTCATCGGAGTCCAACTGCTTGAGGTCGATACCGGGCTGGGCGGCACGGATGCGATCCACTTCCCTGCGGTGGGCAGCATCCCACTCGTCGCGCTTGATGGCTTTGCCCGCAACGACGGCCACGGTTTCACCACGATCCCCCATGGAGCGGTAACCATCGACACCAACAAGAACAAAGGCGGGCACGATGAACAGCGCGAGCAGTATCCCCATCAGTCGGGTGTTGTTGCGGACGTAGTCGAACATCGGAAATATCCTGGTCAGGAAAGGGGGCTGAAATGAAAAAGGCGAACAAATGTTCGCCTTTGATCAATTTATTGGGTGGGTGGTGGGTGCTGAGGGGCTCGAACCCCCGACCTACGCCTTGTAAGGGCGCCGCTCTACCAACTGAGCTAAGCACCCCACTCAAACTCTGTATTGTACCCGCTCAGTTCAGGGCATCTTTCAATGCTTTGCCTGCGCGGAACTTCGGAACCTTGGCTTCGTCGATTTTAATCGATTCGCCGGTACGGGGATTGCGGCCTGCCCGTGCAGCACGTTGCCCGACCTCGAATGTGCCAAAGCCCACGATGGAGACCGAACCACCCGATTTCAAAGCTTCGGTGATGGCATCGAGGGCCGCATCCAGGGCACGGGTCGCTGAAGCTTTGGAAATGTCAGCATCATTGGCAATGTGGTCGATCAATTCAGTTTTGTTCACAAGTGTTCCTCTGTCGTGGCTGTGGGGATTCAGCCTGGGAGGGCACACACAGGCGGTAGCCCGGCATGCCTGAAATCAAGGACGCGAATTCTAGTCTCAACGCATCCTTAAAAATGTGGGGGGGCAATTTTTAATCGACACACCTCCTCAGTGCGCTGAGATGGCCTTGGCAATGGCGAGTCCCAGATCAACGGTATGGGCTCGGCCACCCAGATCGGGGGTTCGTGGCCCACCGCTAGCAGGCTCCAGGACGCGCTCAATGGCCTGCACGATGGCATCGTGGGCCTGGGGATACCCCAGGTGCGCCAGCATCAGGGCACCGCTCCAGATCTGGCCGATAGGGTTGGCAATGCCTTTGCCCGCAATGTCCGGTGCGGAGCCATGCACAGGCTCGAACAGCGACGGATGGGTGCGATCCGGGTTGAGGTTGGCGCTCGGCACGATGCCGATGGTGCCGGTACACGCCGGCCCCAGGTCACTCAGAATGTCGCCGAACAGGTTGCTGCCCACCACCACATCGAAAAAGTCAGGCCGCTGCACGAAGTGCGCCGTCAGGATGTCGATGTGGAACTTGTCCACCCGCACATCGGGGTATTGCTTGGCCATTTCGGCCACACGCTCGTCCCAGTAAGGCATGGTGATGGCAATGCCATTGGATTTGGTGGCGCTGGTCAGGTGTTTTTTCGGGCGTGATCGGGCCACCTCGAAGGCGTAGCGCAGCACACGGTCCACCCCGTGGCGTGACATCACGGTTTCCTGCATCACGATCTCGCGCGGTGTGCCCGCAAACATGCGCCCACCCACAGCGGAATACTCGCCCTCGGTGTTCTCGCGAACAATGACCATGTCGATTTCGCCGGGCTGGCGCGGGCTGCCATCCCGGCGCACCACGGGGGCGGTGATGCCGGGCATCAGCCGGGCCGGGCGCAGGTTGACGTACTGGTCGAATTCACGCCGGAACAGCAGCAGCGACCCCCACAGCGACACATGGTCGGGTACGGTGTCGGGCCAGCCCACGGCACCGAAATAGATGGCATCGTGCCCGCCGATCTGCGCCTTCCAATCGTCGGGCAGCATCTGGCCGTGCTTCTGGTAATAGGTGCAGCTGGCGAAATCGAAATGATCGAAAGCCAGCCCGATGCCGAAGCGGTCGGCGGCTGCCTCCAGGGCACGCAAACCTTCTGGCATGACTTCCTGGCCAATGCCATCGCCGGCAATCACGGCAATGCGGTGTACGGTCATGAGCTTGTCTCCTTGTATCGGTATGGCAGGTTGTGCGCTTGCAGGCGCTGGACAACGCTGATCAGCGGCGGACGGGGCGCACCACCAGGCTCACACCCACTGCCGTGAGAGCCGTGCCGACCAGCGTGGTGGCGGTGATGGGCTCGCCGAACAGCACCCAGGCAATCAGGGCTGTGCAGGGTGGCACCAGGTACATCAGGCTGGAGACCGAGGCCGCCGCGCCCCGCTGAATCAGCATGTAGAGCAAAGAACTGCCGCCCAGCGTCAGACCCAGAACCGACCAGGCCATTGCACCGGCCAGCTCGGCATTCCAGCGCATGCTCTCGGGCTCCAGCCAGGCCAGCGGAGCCGTGACCAGCAAGGCAGCCATCAGCTGCACAGCATTGGCCGAGCGCACATCGCAGGGCCGCACATAACGCTTCTGGTACAGGGTGCCCGCCGTGATGGCCAACAGCGCCAGCACCGCAAAGCTGAGGTTCAGCGCGGTGGCGGTGTCACCCGGCCCGCCGGCGGTGAATTTGCGCGACACCACCAGCACCAGCCCCGCAAGCCCCAGCAGCAGACCGGCCCATTGCCTGCGTGAAATCCGGTGGGATGTGCCGACCGGCTCAACCGATGACCCTGAACCGGCGGGCATGGCCGTGAGCCACACTGCGGTGAGCACAGGCTGCAACCCCACCACCAATGAAGACAAGCCCGAACCCATGCCCGCCTTGACCGCCGCCCACACGCCGCCCAGATAGAACGCATGCATCAGCACACCCGTGACCGCCAGGTGCAGCCACTGCGACCGCCCGGCTGGCCAGGCTACCCTGGCCAGGGCGATCCAGACCAGAAAACAGGTAATGGACAAGGCATAGCGCACCGCCAGAAACGACATGGGTGGCGCATGCGGCATGCCGTAGCGGGCCACGATGAAGCCCGTGCTCCAGATCAGCACAAACACCCAGGGCATGGCCCGCAAGGCGGTGGAGTCTTGGGCTGGTGTGGTCACGTTCGCAGGCTTTTCAGGCGCAACAACCTCAGCGGGCGCGGGCGCGGATTTCGGGCAGCGCTTTTTGCAGGTAATACACCATGGACCACACCGTCAGCACGGCAGATATCCAGATCAGCCAATGCCCCCACAGAGCCGTGTCCACCATGCCGAACAGCGTTCCGTCATAGAGCAGGAACGGGATGGCGACCATTTGCACTGTGGTTTTGACCTTGCCCAACATGTGGACGGCCACGCTCTTGGTGGCACCGATGATGGCCATCCACTCGCGCAGCGAAGAGATGGCGATTTCGCGCCCGATGATGATGAGGGCCACGAACACATCGGCGCGGTCCAGATGCACCAGCACCAGCAGGCTGGCACACACCAGAAACTTATCGGCCACCGGATCGAGAAAGGCCCCGAAAGCAGAAGTCTGGTTCAACCTGCGGGCCAGGTAGCCATCGGCCCAGTCGGTGGCAGCAAACACCACAAACATGACGGTTGCTGTCAGGTTGCGCGAGGCCATGTCCAGACTGTCGAGGTAGAACACACCCACGATCAGCGGGATGGCCACGATGCGGGCCCAGGTCAGGAGCGTTGGCAGGTTGAAAAACATCGCCCGATTATGCGCGGGCTGGTTGACAGCATGCATCAATGCAGTGCACGGTAGATGGCATCGGCCAGCTCGGCAGAAATGCCGTCCACGGTCATCAGGTCTTGCACGCTGGCTTCGGCCACGCCGCGCACACCACCAAAGCGTTGCAGCAGCTTGGCGCGTCGCTTGGGGCCGACACCGGCAATGTCCTCCAGCCTGCTGCCGCCGGTGCGCACTTTGGCCCGCTGGCTGCGCATGCCGGTGATGGCGAAACGGTGGGCCTCGTCGCGGATCTGCGCCACCAGCATGAGGGCGGCAGAGTCTTTGCCCAGGTACACCTTGTCGCGGCCATCGGCAAACACCAGCTCCTCCAGCCCCACCTTGCGGCCCTCGCCTTTTTCAACGCCCACGATCAGTGACAGATCCAGCCCCAGCTGCTGAAACACCTCGCGTGCCATGCTGACCTGGCCCTGGCCACCGTCCACCAGCACCAGATCGGGCAGGCGCTGGCCCGCCACCTTGGCCAGAGTGCTGCCCGTGCCACCACCGCCACTGGCCAGACTGCCCCCGATTGCACCGCCCATCCCCCCTGCGTCGCGCAAGGCTTCGGCCAGCTTGCCGTAGCGGCGCAGCAGCACCTGGCGCATGGCGGCATAGTCGTCGCCGGGGGTGATGTCGTCGATGTTGTAGCGGCGGTACTGGGCACTTTGCATCTGGTGGCCCTCGAACACCACGCAGCTGGCCTGGGTGGACTCGCCCGCCGTGTGCGAGATGTCGAAACACTCCACCCGCAGACTGGCCAGGTCGTCGCAGGCCATGTCCAGCGCCTGGGCCAGCGCACGGGTGCGGGCCTGCTGCGAACCTTCCTCGGCCAGCAGGCGGGCCAGCTGCAAATCGGCATTGGTCTGGGCCATGTCCAGCCAGATGCGGCGGTGCTCGCGCGGATGGTGTACGGCATGGATGCGCAAACCGGCCTGCTCGCCCAGGGCATCCAGCAATTCAGGCGACACGGGCACGCCCACCACCAGGATGGGCGGCGGCGGGGTCTGGGTGTAGTGCTGGGCAATGAAGGCCTCCAGCACCCGCTGCCCGATGGCGAACATGGAGCTGGCAGCGGCTGGCAGCAGCGCGGACACAGTCTGGTCGGCTGGCTGGCTGTCGGTCGGCGCGGCTTCCGGCGGTGCCGCATCCCCGTCAGTGGCGGTATCGACCTCCGCCCAGAACACGGCATCCTCCACATGCGTGGGAAAGTACGG
>CALMMY010000451.1 GCA_937868695.1 uncultured Comamonadaceae bacterium | reverse complement strand
TTCCAGAGCGTGATTGGCAACGAGTGCCTGAAGCAGATGCCCGAGATGATGGCCGAGCTGGGTCTGCCCGGCAACGCCGGTGGCTTGCAGCCCGATGCCGTGATTGCCTGCGTCGGCGGCGGCAGCAATGCGATGGGCATTTTCTATCCCTACATCGACCATACCCACACCCGCCTGATCGGCGTGGAAGCCGCCGGTGAAGGCATGGACACCGACAAACACTCCGCCTCGCTGCAAAAAGGCAGCCCCGGCGTGCTGCACGGCAACCGCACCTACATCCTGCAAAACGCCGACGGCCAGATCACCGAAACCCACAGCATCAGCGCGGGCCTGGACTACCCCGGTGTGGGCCCCGAGCATGCGTTTTTGAAAGACATTGGCCGCGCCGAGTACGTGGGCATCACCGATGCCGAGGCGCTCGAAGCCTTCCATTACCTGTGCCGCACCGAGGGCATCATCCCCGCGCTGGAGTCCAGCCATGCCGTGGCTTATGCGCTCAAGCTGGCCAAAACCATGCGTCCTGACCAGACCATTCTGGTCAACCTGTCGGGCCGGGGCGACAAAGACATCGGCACCGTGGCCGATTTGTCCAACGCCGATTTCTACTGCCGCCCCAGCTGCCGTGGCCAGTCCGTCAAGGGCGGCCAGGAAGCCGTGCAGCCCGTCACCTTCACAGCCAATGCCACAGGCCAAGCAGGAGCCTGAAGCCATGAGAACCACCACCGCTTCCCACCCCCACCGCATTGCCCGCACCCTCGCCAGGCTCCAGGCCGAGGGCCGCAAGGCGCTCATTCCGTATGTGACCGCAGGCTTTCCGTATGCCGATGTCACGCCCGAGCTGATGCACGCCATGGTGACCGCAGGCTCCGACATCATCGAGCTGGGTGTACCCTTCTCTGACCCGATGGCCGATGGCCCGGTCATCCAGAAAGCCGGAGAAAAAGCCCTGTCCTTCGGCATCGGCATGGCCCAGGTGCTGGACATGGTGCGCACCTTCCGCCAGTCCGATGACACCACCCCTGTGGTGCTGATGGGTTACGCCAACCCCGTCGAGGCCTACAACCTGAAGCACGGGGCCGACCGCTTTGTGGCCGATGCCGCTGCGGCGGGCGTGGATGGTGTGCTCATCGTGGACTACCCGCCCGAAGAATGCGAGCAGTTTGCCGCCACGCTCAAGGCCCACGGCTTGGATCTGATCTTCCTGCTGGCTCCCACCTCCACACCCGAGCGCATGGACCTGGTGGGCCGACTGGCCAGCGGCTATGTGTACTACGTGTCGCTCAAGGGCGTGACCGGCGCGGGCAACCTCGACATTGCCGCCGTCGAGGCCATGCTGCCCCGCATCCGCCAGCATGTCAGCGTACCCGTGGGCGTGGGCTTTGGCATCCGCGATGCCGACACCGCCCGCGCCATCAGCCGGGTGGCCGATGCGGTGGTCATCGGCACCAAGCTCATCCAGCTGATCGAAACCCAGCCGCGCGACCTGGTGGCACCCGTGGCCGCCGACTTTCTGGCCGGTGTGCGCCAGGGGCTGGACGCTGCTTCATAATCCGGCCCAGCTTTCAATCATCCCAACGCATTTTTCCTGCGGCCAGCCTCCACGCTGGCCGCCCAACCCCCACGGTGCGGCATCAGGCCAGCACCCAGCGTTCAACGGAGCTCCTGATGTCCTGGCTGGAAAAACTCTTACCCCCCAAAATCGCCCCCAGCAAAGTCGCTGACCGCCGCAGCATGCCCGAAGGCCTGTGGATCAAGTGCCCCAGCTGCGAGGCCGTGCTCTACAAGACCGACCTGGAAAAGAACCAGAACGTCTGCCCCCATTGCAGCCACCACCACCGCATGGGCGCGCGCGAGCGCCTCAACGTGTTTCTGGATGGCGAAGGCCGCTACGAGCTGGGCCAGGAAGTGCTGCCCGTCGATGCGCTCAAGTTCAAAGACAGCCGCAAATACCCCGAGCGCCTGAAAGAAGCTCTGGAAAGCACCGGTGAGACCGATGCCCTCATCGTCATGGGCGGTGCCGTCATGGGTGTGGACGTGGTGGTGGCCTGCTTCGAGTTCGACTTCATGGGCGGCAGCATGGGCAGCGTGGTCGGCGAGCGTTTTGTGCGCGGCGTGGAAACCGCCATCGAACAGAAAGTGCCCTTCATCTGCTTCACCGCCACCGGCGGTGCCCGCATGCAGGAAGGCCTGCTGAGCCTGATGCAGATGGCAAAAACCAACGCAGCCCTCACCCGCCTGGCCAAAAAAGGCCTGCCCTACATCAGCGTGCTGACCGACCCCACCATGGGTGGCGTGAGTGCCGGCTTTGCGTTTGTGGGTGATGTGGTGATTGCCGAGCCCAAGGCCCTGATCGGTTTTGCCGGCCCGCGCGTGATCGAAAACACCGTGCGCGTCAAACTGCCCGAAGGCTTCCAGCGGGCCGAATTCCTGCAAACCAAGGGCGCTGTCGATTTCATCTGCGACCGCCGCGAACTGCGCAGCACCATCGCCAACACCCTGGCCATGCTGCAACGCCAGAGCGCCGACACGGTGGTGGGCTGACACTCGCACCCGGCCTTTCATTCCAATCCGATAGCTGCTTTCGCTTGACTGGCAAGCGCAGGCAGCTATTTTTCATGGCAAATCCAGCGTGAACACATTGAGTCTTTCCCAGCTGCCGCTGTTTCCCCTTCAGACAGTGCTGTTCCCCGGTGGCTGGCTGCCACTGCGGGTGTTCGAAGTGCGCTACCTCGACATGGTGCGCCGCTGCCACAAGGTCGGCGCACCCTTTGGCGTGGTCTGCCTGAAACAGGGCAGCGAAGTGGCCACGGCCCCCAGGCCAGGCAACCCACCCGCACCCACGGCATTCACCGATCTGGCCCACAGCGTGGGCACGCTGGCAGTGATCGACACACTCACCCAACCCCAACCCGGCCTGCTGCACATCCACTGCAAGGGCACACAGCGGTTCCGGGTGAAAGAGGCCCGGCTGCTCAAACATGGCCTGTGGGTGGCCGATGTGGAGATGCTGCCCGCCGACCTGCCAGCCCCCGTGCCCGATGAGCTGGCAGACACCGTCTCCTCGCTCCAGAAACTGCTGGCCGCACTCCAAACCCAGACCAGCCAGACGCAGAATCTGCCCATCCAGCCCCCGCTTGCCTGGAACGACGCAGGCTGGGTGGCCAACCGCTGGTGCGACGTACTGCCAGTGAGCGCCGACCTCAAGCAGCGCCTCATGTCGCTGGACAACCCGTTGGTGCGCCTGGAACTGGTCAGCGACGTGCTGGAAAAACTCCGCCTCGACAGCGGACGCTGAAAGGCCAGCGCAGCGGCAGCAGGTTCAATGGCTGAACAAATCAGCCCACCGTCTCCACCTCAAAACCCACCACATTGCGGCTGTCGCGGCTGAACTCCACGCCGATGAGGTGGATGGGTTCACAGCGGGCTTTGTACTTGTCGGCGTAGCCCTTGTCTTTGATCTGCGCCAAGGCCTTGCCCTGCGGTGTCAGTTCCACCACCTTGAACTCGAACAGCAGCACCTCGCCGTTGAACAGCACCGCCATGTCGATGCGCCCGTGGTTGGTGGTGTCTTCCAGCCGGATGTCCAGGCCCAGCGCGGCAAAGTAGCTGTAAAAAATGCTGGCGTAGTAGCCCTCAAAACTGGCCAGTTGGTTTTTGCGGTACCAGTCGTGGGGGATGCCTGCAAACAGGGCGTGGAAAAGCGGCTCCATTGCGGCCAGGTTGCGGGTTTGCAGCAGCTCGATCAGCGCCAGCCGGGTGGTCAGCGCGTGTTGCTCGCTCAGGCCATAGCCAGTCAGCAGGGCCATGTTCAGGCTGGACTCCACCTCGCGGTTGGGGTAGCCCAGGGTATAGACCCAGTTGCCCAGCAGCGGCTCGCGGCTGTCGTGGATGGTGAGGTAGCCGGTCTGGAACAGCAAGGCCTCGGGCGGGATGTTGTCCACATCGAAGGTGGAGAGCAGCTTCTCGTGGGCCACCACCTGGCTCAGGTTGGGCGTGAAGAACTGCCGCTCGGCCAGCAGCTGGATGAGGAAGGTGGGCGTGCCGGTTTCAAACCAGTAGGGTTTGAATTTGCGGTTGCGAAACAGCAGCAGCAGGTCAAACGGGTTGTA
>CALMMY010000450.1 GCA_937868695.1 uncultured Comamonadaceae bacterium | reverse complement strand
TGCCACTGCACCTGGTTGAACCAGCCCCGGCTGGTGCTGGCGGTGTTGTCGCTGTCGGCACCCAGCACCACGGCCAGCAGGGGCACGGGTAGGTGGCCTGGCGCTTCGTCTTTGAACAGTTCCAGGTAATCCTGCTGAACCTGGCGGCGCTCGGCCAGCCACTTGCCCAGTGGTGCCTCCGTTCCGCGCAGGCTGATGTAGCGCACCCGCCGCGTGTAGGGGTTGGCACCGCGCAGGCCAGCCGCCTGCGCACTGTCCCACACGTAGCACACCGTGGCCGCAGGCAGCGTTTCGCCGCTCAGGCTGCGTGCCAGGCGCAGCAGGGTGCGCTCGACCAGCGGCACGCTGTCCAGCGGGTGGTCAAACATCACACACAGCTTGAGTGCGGCATCGTCGCCCGCTTTGGTGCGCAGGTCGGGGGCGGTGTGGCCGCCTGTCAGCGGTTGGTCCAGCCGCCACTGCCAGTGCAGGTGGCCGGGTGCCTGGCCTTTCCAGGCGTGTACCAGGGTGCCGTATGAGCTGGCCGTGCTGACGCGCACGGCCCGTGTGGCATCCAGGGGGGCGGCTTCAAAGCGTGTGGGTGGCAGGTCGGCGTGGTTTTTCGGAAACCCCACAAACCGCCAGGCCGGGTTCAGGTCGCCGGTGGCCGTCAGCAGCGGGGCCAGTTGGGCGGGGCTGTCGGGGGTGTCTTTGGGCGGTGGCGTTTGTGCCTGCACCACGCTGACCAGGCCCAGCACCAGACTGACCGCCAGACCTGTCACCCGCCCCGGCAACGTACCCGCCAGTGACCGTACGGCCAGTCGGCGGGCTCGGGCTCCGGAGAGTGTGCGGATAGCGGGGCGCGGGTTCATGGTACGACTCCCGGTGGTTGCACATCGCCGCCCAGTGCCCGCACCGACAGCCAGCGCAGACCGGCCTGCAATTCAAACCGCTGCGTGGCTTGCACGCTGCGCGGCACGGGCTGGCCCGGAGCGGGCGGTGGCCCCAGATCGAAGCGGAACACATAGGCGGGTTCTTGCCCCATGCGCAGGTCGGTGAGCCAGAGGTGGCCCGCCGCATCCTGGGTGAGGCTGAAAAAACCATCGCTGAAGCGGGCAAGGCGCTGCACATGCGGGTGGGCCGCCTGTTGCGCCAGCAAGGCGGCATCGCGCGGGTAGGCCCGCAAGCTGAGCGGGCGGCCACTGTCGAACACCGACCAATGCCCTTCCAGGTAGCGGTTGTCTTCCATCACCACAATGCGCCAGAGCAGGGTGTTCAACGGAGCCGGTGTGGCCAGAATGCGGGTGGGTTGGATGCCCTGCGCCCGCAAGGCTTGCCGCGCCTGCTCCAGTGCCAGGCCTTGCGCCAGCACACTCCAGCCTATGTAGGCGGTGCTGAGCACCAGGGCCATGCCGTTGACCCACAGCCCCTTTCCCGCCTGCCACCACAGGGCCGCCCCCACCCCCGCCAGCAGGGGCAGGGTGTAGGCGGGGTCGATGATGAACAGGCTGCCCACGCCATAGGCTTCGTCGGTGAACGGTTGCAGCACCTGGGTGCCGTACACCGTCATCAAATCCAGCAGCGGGTGGGTGAACAGGGCGGCAAACAGGGCCAGCATCCAGCGCCCGCGCAACTGCGGGGTGGAGGTGGCCCACGCTGCCAGCCAGCCCAGCGGGCCAGCCAGCAGCGTGAGGTAGAGCAGCGAGTGGCTTTCGGCCCGGTGCAGAACCATGTCCAGCACCGGGTCGCCGTGCTGAAGCAGCACATCCAGGTCGGGCAGGGTGCCGGCCACCGCACCCCAGGCGGCGGCTTTCCAGGCGGCGGTGCGCCTGCCCATCACTGCCACCGAGAGGGATGCGCCCAGCGCCAGTTGGGTCAGCGAGTCCATGTGCTGTTTGAGTTGAGTGGGGGAGGTTGGGGGCGGCCCGCTGTGGGGTCGGTTTCGGCACGCATTCTGCGCTGGAAGGGGTGTCTGGTGGGGCCAGGGGATATCGGCGCGCTGTCATCAAACTGTCATGATTGCTGTGCATATTTCAACACTTGTTGAAATTAAAGTATCCAGGAGCACCACATGAGAGTCGGTATCAACGGCATGGGCCGCATGGGCAGGTTGGCGCTGCGCGCCGCATTCGGCGCGGTGGAGCGCCCGCACGACGACCCCCGCACCGGCAACCGCCTGGAGGTGGTGCATCTGAATGAAATCAAAGGCAACGCCGAGTCCACCGCCCATCTGGTGCAGTTCGACACCGTGCAGGGCCGCTGGCGCAGCGACATTGCTGCCGAAAGCGCCGACCGCATCCGCATCAACGGCCAGCAGCTGGGGTTCAGCCAGCACGCCACCGCCGCCGAGATTCCCTGGGGTGATTTGGGTGTGGATGTGGTGCTGGAATGCACCGGCAAATTCCTCACGCCCGAAACCCTGCAAGGCCACCTGGACCGTGGGGCCAAGCGTGTGATCGTGGCCGCCCCGGTGAAGGTGGGTGGGGTGCTGAACATCGTGGTCGGTGTCAACCACCACCTGTATGACCCGGCGGTCAACCACATCGTCACCGCCGCCAGTTGCACCACCAACTGCCTGGCCCCGGTGGTGAAGGTGGTACACGAGGCTTTGGGCATCAAGCACGGCCAGATCACCACGTTGCACAACCCCACCAACACCAACCTGGTGGTGGATGCGCCGCACAAAGACCTGCGCCGCGCCCGCAGCGCCATGGTCAACCTGGCCCCCACCAGCACGGGCAGCGCCACCGCCATCGCCCTGATTTACCCCGAGCTGAAAGGCAAGCTCAACGGCCACGCCGTGCGCGTGCCCGCGCTGAATGCGTCGCTGACCGACTGCGTGTTCGAGCTGAGCCGCGCCACCACTGCCGAAGAAGTCAATGCCCTGTTTGCTGCGGCTGCACAGCCCGGCTCGCCGCTTGCTGGCATTTTGGGTTACGAGCCGCTGCCGCTGGTCAGTGCCGACTACGCCCGCGACACGCGCAGCAGCATCGTCGATGGTCTGTCCACCATGATGACCGACGGCACGCTGCTGAAGGTGTACGCCTGGTACGACAACGAAATGGGCTACGCCACCCGCATGGTGGATCTGGCCTGCCACATGCAAGACGTGGGCATCTGAGCGCCATGGGCCAGAACACCGCCGGGCGCGGTTCCACCACCTTCAGCGCTGCCGAGCGCAACTACGCCATCGTCACCGCCGCGTACTGGGGCTTCACGCTGACCGACGGCGCATTGCGCATGCTGGTGCTGCTGCACTTTTACAAGCTGGGCTATTCGCCATTCACGCTGGCCTTTTTGTTCCTGCTGTACGAGGCTGCGGGCGTGCTGGCCAACCTGATCGGCGGCTGGCTGGCCACGCGCTACGGCATTGCGCGCATGCTGACGGTGGGGCTGGTGACGCAGATCACCGGCTTCACGCTGCTGTCCATGCTGAACCCGGCGTGGACGGCGGCCATGTCGGTGGCCTGGGTGGTGGTGGCGCAGGGCATTTGCGGCGTGGCCAAAGACCTGACCAAAACCGCCAGCAAATCGGCCATCAAGGTCACGGCGGCGCAGGCCAAAGAGCAGGGCGCGGGCCAGTTGTTCAAGTGGGTGGCCTGGTTCACCGGCAGCAAAAACGCCATGAAAGGCGTGGGCTTCTTCCTGGGCGGCTTGCTGCTGGATGCACTGGGTTTTGCCCACGCGCTGTGGGCGATGGCGGGCTTGCTGGCGCTGGTGCTGGTGGGCGTGGTGGCCTCGCTGCCGCCCATGATGGGTAAGGCCAAAGCCTCCAAATCGGCCAAAGAACTGTTTGCCAAAAACGCGGGCATCAACGCGCTGGCTGCGGCCCGCGTGGCGCTGTTCGGCGCACGCGACGTGTGGTTTGTGGTGGGCGTGCCGGTGTTTTTGTATTCGCAGGGCTGGACGTTCACGATGGTGGGCGGCTTTCTGGCCGCCTGGACCATCGGTTACGGCCTGGTGCAGGCGTTGGCCCCCAACATCGTCAAGCGCAGTGCCGATGGCCTGAGCCATGAAGTGCCTGCCGCCCGCTGGTGGTCTGCCGCGCTGGCGCTGGTTCCCGTGGGGCTGGCCGTCGCCGTGGTGCTGAACGTGCCCCACCTGCAATGGGTGGTGGTGGGCGGGCTGGGCCTGTTCGGGTTTGCGTTTGCGGTGAACTCATCCGTCCACTCCTATCTGGTGCTGGCTTATGCGGGCTCGGAAAAGGCGGCTGAAGACGTGGGCTTTTATTACGCCGCCAACGCGCTGGGCCGCTTTCTGGGCACCTTGCTGTCGGGCCTGCTGTACCAGTGGGGCGGCTTGCTGTATGCGCTGGTGGGTTCGGCGGTCATGCTGGGGCTGTGCTGGCTGATGACGTTGCGCCTTCCGCTGCAAGCGGGCGAGGCAGCGGCCTGATTCCGGGCGCGATCCTGAAGTTAAGCTCGGTGGCCATGAGCACGCAACCACTGACTGAGATCGACTCGGATCATCCCCGCACCCTGGCGATGTTGCACCGCCTGCAACAAGCCATGTCCGACATTGAGGCCGACATTGCGGCCCACCACGGTGTGTACCCCTACAACCACGGCCGGGTCACCCAGTCCGAACTCTGTCGGCGTGCCGACGTGAAAAAAGCCACCTTGCAGACTCCCCTGCACAAGGACACCACCCGTGTCGAGGTCATCCGGTGGCTGGATGCGCTGGCTGGCCGTCTGGCCGGTTCAAGGGAGGCCACCCGCGAGCGCGTCACCAGCGTGGCCGACAACCTGGCCGCCGAGGTGGCGCGCCTGGCGGCGGCACTGGCACAGGCCGAGCAGACCATTGCGCAGCTGACCGCCGAGAACGCGGCGCTGCGCCAGCTTCATGCCGCGCACACCGGGGCATCTTCTGCGGATGCGCCCATGCAGAAGTGACTTACTTCACAGTGGGTGGGGTGAATGTGGGGGCAATGGTCTGTCTGCCACGACAGTCAGGCCATTGACACACCAACAGGCGGGTGCTTCAGCAATACTGTGCCGGGTCTGTACATCACTTTGTCCCCGCCACAGGAGTATTTCATGGGAATTTTCGGCAGCATTCTTGAAAAACTGGGCATGAGCCATGCCAGCGATCAGCCAGCGGCAGAGCCTGCACAGGCGGCTCCCGCTGCCGTTGCGCCAGAAGCGCCCGCGTCTGCACCGGCTCCCGCCGCAGCGCCTGCGGTGGCTTCCATCACCATGATGGATGTGGTGGCGCAGCTGGAACAACGGGCTGCGGCCAGTGCGCAGAAGCTCAACTGGCGCGTCTCCATCGTGGATCTGCTCAAACTGCTGGACATGGACAGCAGCCTGGCCGCCCGCAAGGAGCTGGCCAAAGAGCTGTATTGCCCGGATGAGCTGATGCAAGACTCCGCCCGTATGAACATGTGGCTGCACAAGAATGTGCTGGCCAACATCGCGGCCAATGGCGGCAACGTGCCTGCCGAGTTGCTGGACTGACTACGTTTGTCCCTGCCATGAAAAAAGCCGACCCCAGGGTCGGCTTTTTTCATGGGATCACAGCGGAAGCTCAGTAGCTGCTGCGGCCACCACGGTAGCCGCCTGCGCCGCCGCCATCGCTGCGCTCTTCACGCGGACGGGCCATGTTGACCACGATGGAGCGTCCGTCCACAGACTGGCCGTGCAGGCCGGCAATGGCGGCCTGGGCTTCGGCTTCGGAAGTCATTTCCACAAAGCCAAAGCCTTTGGAGCGGCCTGTTTCGCGGTCCATCATCACCTTGGCGGAAGTGACGTTGCCGTACTCCGAGAAGTTGTTGCTCAGGCTGGAGTCGTTGACGGAGTAGGGCAGGTTGCCCACATAAATTTTGCTGCTCATGACAGAGCCTTTCGATAGATGTGCGCCGTTGGGTTTGGAACAACAGCGTCACGGGGAGAAGCGGTTTCTTCTGACGGATTCCGCTCAAAAAACAGGGCTGCAAGCCAGCGTGTGGTGGCAGCCATGAAAAAGTCAGGCCAGTTGGGCACGCGGGGCCAGGCTGTGCAGCCAGCTTTGCGTGGTGGCCACCAGGTTGGCGGCCTCGCGGGACGCAAACAGCCGGTCAAAGCGCACCAGGCGGCAGTGGGTGCCGGTGCCTTGGCCACTCTGGATGGCGACACAGGCCTGGTAGTTGCCAGCATCGGTCTGGCGCGTGGAGGGTGAAACCTGGAGGGTGCCCGTGGGCAAAGAAATTCGGGAAGTGAGGATCATGAAAAAGGAAAGTCGCAGGGGGTAAACACCGCTGCGTGAGCCTGGGAGAAAAAACACGTTGCCTGAAGCTCTGCAGGCTTGTGCCATCGGCATGTGCCGAAGTGGGGGCAGTGCTTTCTGTGGGAAAGAAGGCCGCTGCCTGGGTGGAGATGTCCACCGCGTGGATTATATACAGATGGTTTGTATGGGTTGATCTTTTATTCTTAATTTTTATAAAAGAGGGATGACTGGGATGGGTAAGTGAAATTTCGGTGCGCAAATTGGATGATTCTCGAAAGTTCCTTCGAATAAATTGAATGGTGTCAACGAAGCCGTTCTGCCCAAATGACAGGGGGCGTTTTTAAACTGCCCGCATGTCCACCGCATCTTCCTCCCTTTCTTCCGCATCAACCGAGCCCGCCCGCTACAGCGGCGTGGCCATTGCCCTGCACTGGGTGCTGGCCCTTGCCCTGCTGGGCATGGTGGGTTTTGGCCTGTACATGGCCGATCTGCCGTTTTCTCCCGCGCGGCTCAAGCTCTACAACTGGCACAAA
>CALMMY010000449.1 GCA_937868695.1 uncultured Comamonadaceae bacterium | reverse complement strand
TGGGCCGGGCATCCTTGAGCATTTTCTGCATGCCCGACGATTCAAACTGGAACACGGCCTCGGTCTTGCCCTCCGAAAACAGTTTGTAGGTGGCCCGGTCGTCCAGGGCCACGTTCTCAAAAGCAAATTTTTCCTGGCCCGGATGCCGTTTGACGATGAATTCCCGGGCAATTTCCAGAATGGTCAGCGTGGCCAGACCCAAGAAGTCGAACTTCACCAGCCCCACGGCCTCCACATCGTCCTTGTCGTACTGGCTGACCGCCGAGGTGCTGCCGGGCTGTTGGTACAGCGGGCAGAAGTCGGTCAGCTTGCCGGGGGCAATCAGCACGCCTCCGGCGTGCATGCCGATGTTGCGGGTCATGCCCTCCAGCTTCTGTGCCAGCTCGATCAGGGTTTTGACTTCTTCTTCCTGCTCGATACGCTGGGCCAGCACCGGCTCCATGCTGATGGCGTAGTTGTTCTTGTCGCCATCCTTGGGCGGGTGCGGCGGGTATTGCAACGTCACGCTCATGCCCGGCTTGTTGGGAATCAGCTTGCTGATGCCATCGCAGAAGCCATACGAAAAGTCCAGCACCCGGCCCACATCGCGGATGGCGGCCCGTGCTGCCATGGTGCCAAAGGTGGCAATCTGGCTCACCGCGTTCTTGCCGTATTTGTCCTTCACATAGTCGATCACCCGGTCGCGGTTGCTCTGGCAGAAGTCGATGTCGAAGTCGGGCATGCTGACCCGCTCGGGGTTCAGGAAGCGCTCGAACAGCAGGTTGTATTGCAGCGGATCCAAATCGGTGATCAGCAGCGCATACGCCACCAATGAGCCCGCGCCGGAACCCCGGCCCGGCCCCACCGGGCAGCCGTTTTCTTTGGCCCACTTGATGAAGTCCGACACGATGAGGAAGTAGCCCGGAAATCCCATCTTCAGAATGGTGTTCAGCTCAAACTCCAGCCTGTCCACATACCGCTGGCGGTTGGCCTCGCGCTCGGCCTCCTTGGGGTAGAGGTGGATGAGGCGGCCTTTCAGCCCCTCGTGCGACACGTACCTGAAGTAGTCAGGCACCGACATCACCACGCCATCGACGGGCGGAATCGGAAAGTCGGGCAACTGCGGCTTGCCCAGCACCAGCGTCAGGCTGCAACGGCGGGCAATTTCCACCGAGTTGGCCAGGGCGCTGGGCACATCGGCAAACAGCGCCTCCATCTGGGCGGTGGTTTTGAAATACTGCTCGCGGGTGAAGCGGCGCACACGCCGGGGGTTGGCCAGAATTTCGCCTTCCGAGATGCAGACGCGGGCCTCGTGGGCCTCGTAATCGTCGGTCTCCAGAAACTGGGCCGGGTGCGTGGCCACCACCGGCAGACTCAGGCGGGCCGCCAGTTGCACCGTGGCCACCACCATGCGCTCGTCGTCGGGGCGGCCAGCGCGTTGCAGCTCCAGATAGAAGCGCCCGGCAAACACGCCTTCGGCCTGGCGGGACACGCGCTCGGCCTTGGCCACGTCACCCGCCAGCAGGGCCATGCCCACCGGGCCTGCGGCGGCCCCGCTGAGCACAATTAACCCCTCGTTCAGCTCTTGCAGCCATTCCCAGGTCAGCACCGCCTGGTCGCGCACCACATTGCGCGTCCAGCCACGGGCCAGCAGTTCGTTCAGGTGGAGGTAGCCCTTGTGGTTTTGCACCAGCAGCAGCACGCGCGGCAGGCTCTGGGCGTTGGGCGACACGGGCATGGCGGGCTGGCCGGGCAGCGGCAGATCAGCCCCGCCCAGCCCCTGCACAAACACCTCGGCCCCGATGACGGGCTTGATGCCCGCGCCCCGCGCCGCTTTGTAAAACTTGACCGCCCCGAACAGGTTGGACAGATCGGAGATGCCCAGGGCAGGCTGGTCGTCGGCGGCGGCAGCGGCCACCACATCGTCAATTCTCAGGGTACCGTCAACGACGGAAAACTCGGTGTGCAGGCGCAGATGGGTAAACATGCGCTGGATTGTAGGAATGCCAGCCGTCAGCCCACCGTCTCCACTTCAAAACCCACCACATTGCGGTTATCGCGGCTGAACTCCACGCCGATGAGGTGAATCGGCTCGCCCCGTGCGCGGTATTTGTCGGCGTAGCCCTTGTCTTTGATCTGCTGCAAGGCCTTGCCCTGCGGGGTCAGCTCCACCACTTTGAACTCGAACAGCAACACTTCGCCGTTGAACAGCACCGCCATGTCGATGCGCCCGTGGTTGGTGGTGTCTTCCA